>NZ_JBHWGA010000068.1:0-41222 GCF_042733315.1 Streptomyces sp. NPDC059718 | reverse complement strand
GGTGCAGGCGCCGGTGACGCGATCCCAGATCCGCACCGTCTCGTCGCTGCCGGTGGTGGCGAGCCATGTGCCGTCGGGGGAGATCGCCACCGAGCGCACCCAGGTGGTGTGGCCGGTGAGGGTGCTGGTGCAGGTACCAGTGGCGCGGTCCCAGATCCGCACCGCCCTGTCGCCGCTGGCGGTGGCGAGCCATGTGCCGTCGGGGGAGATCGCCACCGAGCACACCCGGTCGGTGTGGCCGGTGAGGGTGCTGGTGCGGGCGCCGGTGGCGCGGTCCCAGATCCGCACCGTCTGGTCGTCGCTGGTGGTGGCGAGCCATGTGCCGTCGGGGGAGATCGCCACCGAGCGCACCCGGTCGGTGTGGCCGGTGAGGGTGCTGGTGCAGGTACCAGTGGCCCGATCCCAGATCCGCACCGCCCTGTCGCCGCTGGCGGTGGCGAGCCATGTGCCGTCGGGGGAAATCGCCACCGAGCACACCCGGTCGGTGTGGCCGGTGAGGGTGCTGGTGCAGGTACCAGTGGCGCGATCCCAGATCCGCACCGCCCTGTCGCCGCTGGCGGTGGCGAGCCATGTGCCGTCGGGGGAGATCGCCACCGAATGCACCGGACTGGTGTGGCCGGTGAGGGTGCGTTGGAGGGCGTGGGCAGGCTGGTCGGGAAGGGGCCATTGAGCTGAGAGCAGTGGCCGCTGGGCGGATTCGTTCTGGCGAGCAACGATTTGATCGTGCCAGAGAGGGTGTTGCTGCAGGCGCCCGTGCAGCACGCCAGCGAGAAGGCGACCAGTACCGACGGGGGTGAGTAGGTGAGCGGCCTGAGCCACAGTACGGGCCAGCGTACGGGCGTGCGCAGTGCCGATTTGCGCGAGGTCGCTCCAGGGGGCGGTGGGGCCGCGTTGGCCGAGCCGGGCTTCCACCCATCGGATGTCGCTGGCCACCGCTTCGGCTTGGGTGCTGTGGCCACCTGCCCGGAGGTGCTCAATGAGGTGGTCTAGGAGGTAATCGTCTCTCAACTCCCACCAGGCATGGCCGGGGTCTGGGGCCGTGGGCGTAAGCGGTGTGGTAGGAGCCAGGGTCGCGGCCACGGCGTCGGTGAACCGGCCATGAAGCGTTGTGAGGGCGGCGGTGCCGAGGTCGGCGCGCAGGTAGTCCCGGATGACGTCGTGGAGGCCGATCCGGCCACCGTGGTTGGGGGTGAGGGTGATCAGGGATAGGTCTCGAAGCTTCCGCCATAGAGCCTGGATCTGTGTCTCGGTGAGCCCTGCTGTGGCTTGCCAGAGCAGGGCGACCAGGGAGACGGGGATGGCTTCGTCTTCGGCGAAGATGGCGAGTTCGGTGAAGCGGTCGGCTCCGCCAGGCGGTAGAAGCGAGGTCGCGGCTTCGATGCTGGCTCTGACGGCCTGGTTGCGTTCGTGTTGATCGTCGAGGCTCCAGGCGGTGCCGGGGTCGTCGACAATTGCGGGGCCATGCGCGCGCAATTGTTGCAGCACGGTGCGGGGCGCGTCGGCCGGGGTAGCGCCGGCAGCGATCTGTTCGGCGATGACCCGATTCGCCAGACGAAGCAACAGCGCCCAGCGGCCTGTCGCCTGCAGCAGGTCGTCGATCAGATCAGCGGGGATGGGCGGAAGGCGCCAGGTCAGCAGTGCCCGCGCCTGTTCGGCCGACATCTGGTCAACAAGGATCTGTACGGTGCCGGAGGGGAGGAGGTTCGGGTTGCGGGTGGTGATCAGACGTGTGCAGCGGCGGCCGCCGTACCGGAAGGGGGCCAGTTGTTCCTCTTCCCAGACATCGTCTAGGACGAGCAACATGCGAGGCCGCTGGTCTAGGAGCCGGCCCAGGTGCTGCCCGGCGAGGACGGGGTCGCTGAACTCTTCGGCATCTCCAGTGATGAACCGGGTCACCTCGGCGACCTTGGCCGCGATGGCAGCCCGGCCTCGAATGTCACGGCCGATGGAGACGGTGTAGATCCGGCGGCGGAAGAAGAACCGCACCCGCCAGTGGGCGCACACCGCCGTGGCGAGAGTGGTCTTCCCAAAGCCTCCGGCCCCTGAGAAGCCGGTGGTGATAGCTACGTGCCTGAAGCGCCAGCGTGTGACGGCGGCGACTGCCTGCGATGTCTCGGACCGCGCCACGACCCACTCCGGCACACTCTCAGGCCGCGGCGGAGGCGGGTCGTTTTGGCCGGCCGGAGGACGAACCTGCGCCCAGGTCACTAGGACGATGGGGATGACGGAGAGCCCCGCCAGGATCCCGACCGAGGGCCACGCATGCCGGAGCAGCTGGTCCAGGACACCCGGCCAGCGGGCCTGGTTGGTTGCCGCGTTGGCCGCAAGCGCCAACAGGGTCGATAGCAGGAAGCCGAGGACGGAGAGCCCCACCATGGCAACAGCGAACGCACGTCCTCGCATCTACTCCCCCAGTACACACGTCTGCCATGTATGGCACCCGGAGCGTACCGGCTGGTCGGCCACGAGACCTGTCTCGCGCCGCCAGGCGCAATGAGGTCGCCACCGAATGGCACCACGGGTCGGCGCTCATCGGGAGCCGAGATAACCCCCGAATTCGCGAATTCACTGAACTCGGAGAATTCGCGGTATACATTTTCGGCGCTGCAACGCATAGCTCGCCCCGAGGCGGCGGCACTCACGCGTCTGCGGCGGCAGATGCCCCGGTTTGTAACGGGCGGACCGG
Organism: Streptomyces sp. NPDC059718; assembly: GCF_042733315.1. Classification (NCBI taxonomy): domain Bacteria; kingdom Bacillati; phylum Actinomycetota; class Actinomycetes; order Kitasatosporales; family Streptomycetaceae; genus Streptomyces; species Streptomyces sp. NPDC059718. The sequence continues at coordinate 38,536 of NZ_JBHWGA010000068.1, read as the reverse complement.
GGGACTCGGGCGGCACAGCTGGCACAGCTCCACGGTCGGCCGGGCCACATGGCCTGAGGCCTCCTCCGAGGTGAGGTCCTCGCCGCTGTCGATCCAGCAATCCATCCGGTGCAGGATCTGCCGCGGTGCCTGACCAGCGGCGGTGGGCAGGTGCTGCAACTTCCAGCCCGGGGCGGGGCCCGAGACCCAGGGTCGGTCCCCGGTCTCCACCTCGTACTCCTGCTCGCCAGCGCGGCGTAGCTGCACTGCTGCATGGGCCTCGATGATCCGCAGCCAGGCACGGTCGGCGGGCAGATCTGGGTACAACGGGACAGGTGCGTCGCGCTGCTCGCGGATCCGGGCGATCAGGCGGAGCAGGTGCGCCTCGATGACGCGGAGCTCATCTGGATCGGTGGGCAGGTCCTCGTGCACGTCGCTCCGTCGAGTCAGGCACTGCGACGGCGGTGGGCGAGTGGCGCCCAAGTGAGAGCGCCAGGGCCGAACCGGGCGATCACCTGGTCGACGACGGGGTCCAGGCGGTGGCCGGCCTCGCGCTCCGGGTCGAGGCTCAGCTGCACCGAGGCCCCCTCGGCGCCGCTCAGTTGCTCGGCGCGGACCGAGATGCCGCGCACCCGGGCCCGCTGCAGCCCCAGGCGTTCAAACAACTGCGCCGCAGCCAGGCGCAGGTCGTCGCTGTAGGCGGTGGCCTCGCGCAGCGTCCGGGAGCGGCTCACGCTGCTGCCGCCGGCGAACGCGACGCCGAGCGTGAGCACGCGGGCGACCTGGCCGCGCTCGCGCAGCTGGTGCGCGACATCCAGCACGGCGTGCAGAATCTCGCGTTGGACCAGGCCCGGGTCGATCGTGTCAGCGTCCAGGCCCCGCTGCATGCTGATGGTCTGCGGCAGGGCGGTGGCGACCACCGGCCGCAGGTCGATGCCCCGCGCCCGCTCGTGCACCAGGCGCGCAGGCGTCCGGCCCTCGAGGACCCGCTGAAGGGTTTCCAGCGGCACGCGGGCCACCTGCCCGACGGTGCGCAGGCCGAATCGCTCCAGGGTGGCGGCCTGCGCCGGGCCGACCCCGTACAGGCTGCGGACCGGCAACGGGTCAAGGAACGCTCGGACCGCCCGGTGGTCGTCCGGGACGACGCGGATGCCGCCTCGGCCCGGATGCGCAGAAGCCATCGCGGCCAGCGCCCACGAGCTTGCCACACCCACCTGCAGCGGCAGCCCAAGGGCGCCGAGAGCGCGGGTCCTGATCCGCACCGAGAGCTCATAAGGAGTGCGGTCCCAGTACCGCGTGGCGCCAGCGACGTCGGCGAGTGCCGCAGCCGACGGCAGCGGCTGCACCACCGGCGTGACATCCCCCAGCAGCACGAGCAGCTCCCGATAGGTGGGCTCGGGAAGCCAGCGATCCACCACCCGCACATGCAGAACATGCGCGCCCTGCTCGGCGCGACGAGCGTCTTCGTCCATGGTCACCGCCTCCCTCACACCCATATTCGCACAGATTTTCGAATGAGGGCCAGTGGCTCACCGTGGATCCACCCTCACGGGTGAACGCAGGAACCTGCAGGTGACAGCGCCGGACCAGGCCCGGCATAGCTACCACTGGGCGGCGTGGCAGGCTGGTGGGCATGTGCGGCCGCTATGTCTCCACCCGACGCCCCGACGACCTGGTCAAGCAGTTCCGGGTCACCGAATGGAACCCTGAAGCGCTCGTGGCGCCGAACTGGAACGTGGCCCCGACCAACCTGGTATCGGCTGTCATGGAGGGTGTCGACCGGGAGACCGGCGCGCTGGAGCGGCAGCTGCGGCCGCTGCGGTGGGGCCTGGTCCCGTCCTGGGCCAAGGATCCCGCGATCGGCTCGAAAATGATCAACGCCCGCATGGAGACCGTCCACGAGAAGCCCGCCTACCGCCGCGCCTTCACCCGGCGCCGCTGCTTGCTGCCGGCCGACGGCTTCTACGAGTGGGTCCCGGTCCCGGCCACCGAGGACAGGAAAGCGCACAAGCAGCCCTACTTCATCAGCCCAGAGGGCAGTGACCAGGGCATGGCCTTCGCGGGCCTGTACGAGTGGTGGCGCAACAAGGAGGTCGCCGGTGACGACGCCCCGGACGCCTGGCTGGCCACATGCACGATCATCACCACCGAGGCCACCGACGCAGCCGGCCGAGTCCATCCCCGGATGCCGCTGTCCATCGCAGCCGCCGACTATGACGCCTGGCTCGACCCCGAGCACCAGGACGTCGACGAACTCCGCGCCCTCCTGACCACGCCCGCCGACGGCCACTTGTCGGTCCGACCCGTGTCCTTGAAGGTCAACAGCGTTCGGAACAACGGGCCCGGTCTTCTGGATGCTTTCGAGCCCGCGGGCTGAGCACAAGGCGACAGGCGCTGGAGTTGTCTCCCGGCTATCCGGGAAGAGTCCTACCCGGCTGTCCTGGGCTTGGGCCGAACCCATCCTGGGCTCGGTTCGGGCAGGTACAGGTGCGGCAAGGGCGCGCCGTCGTCCGCGTCGAGGGGGAGTACGGGCAGGTGGTGGCCCGCCTCCGTGGCATGGGTGCAGTGCCAGCGCAGCACGGACGTGACGAGTTCGGGATGCAGGCGGTGGGTTCCCCGGAACTCAGCGCACCGAGCAACCACCTCCCTCGAGGAAGTGAGAGGGGACCGCCCGACCGAGGTCGTCGCGGAGTGGGCCGTGCAAATTGGACGGTTCGGGCAGACTGATGTCCAGGGGCTGGCGGGAACCAGAGATGTGCAGGGACAGGCGCTGCCCCTCGTTCCAGGTCACCCTGTGGATTGTGTCGGCACGGATGAGCTCAATTGATGTCTGCACCCACACGTCACGCCTGCTCATGCATGAGAGTCATCCCATCTTGAAGCCCCGGTGGGGCGATGGGTACAGCGCACCAGCTGGTCACAGGCTGCTCGCCTGGGCAGCTAGCACTCGCGGCCGGCCGTAGCGGTCGGACCCCCGTCGGGGACTCGGCCCCGCTGAGCAGGGCAGAGGCTCATGGCAAGTCTGGCAGTCCGCCAGCCCGAGCAGACGCGGAAGCGGCAGCATCACCCGTTCGTGGGAATCTGGCCCTTGCTCACGGCCTTCACACCGCCTGGACGATCAGCCTGACGGCGAGTTCAGCGGGGCGTCTGGATGAGGCGCAGAATCAGCCTCTTGCCGTCCTCATCGACCTCTACCAAGCACAGGCCACGGCCGTCTCCGAAAGAGACGATTCTGGCGGCCACTGACTCTTGGGGGAGGGCGGGAAGTCGGGAAGGGTCGGCAGCGGCCACCAGGAGGGCTGCGTCGAGGGAGCGCCGGGCCCACGGCTGCATCCGCTGCAGGTCGTCGGCGACCTCGGCGCTGATGTCGATCTCGAAGGGCACGACGTCAGGCTATGGCCGCAGGGACGGTGCGAGTGCCCGAACGGCCGCATCCGGCAGTACCGGCGGGCGTTCGGCACGGCCGGCCCGCTCGTCCCCGATACGCCGGGCCATAGCGAGTAGGGCGGGGTAAGCGAGGGCTCGCGCGCGCGCGTCCCAGTCAGCCAAGGCCTTGCCGATGAGGTGGAGAGGCGTGCTGTCGATTTCCTCGTTGAACGCAGCCCGGTGCTCAGCAGGGAGGGCGGCGCGCACACTGCGGATCGTGGGCTCGACCTGAGGCGCAGGGCCTGTCTCCGCGGGCTGGGCGCTCATGCTGTCCTCCGACGGGAATCACCATCCGTGATTGGGAGGGTATCCGGGGAGAGCGGCAGTGTGCCAGCACACCGGCGGATTGGTGCCTCGCCTCCCTCCCGGCAGGCGCGGACACGGGGGCGATGGCGGCGTGGGGAAGCGTTCCGAGCGCGAGGACGGTGTTCCTGGTCGCTCTTTGTGCTACCCAGAGCAGGCGGTAGCAGTGTCGTCCGCCGCTACCTCCCAAGAGCAGCATGCCGGCGGCGCCTGGTGCAACCGGCCGAGGGGCCCCAGACTTTTTCGTCCTCGCGGGCGAGCTCGGCGGCAGCTCGGTCGCGCTGCTCGGGCAAGGCGGGGTATGCGCAGGCTGGCGCAGGCCTGACGAGACTGCGGGGCCACAGCGCAGCGTGACCCCGAGCCGATGACCACCACCTTCATCGCTTACCTTCAATTCCACCCCGGCGGCCCGACCGTCACCGGAAGCTGGGACAACCACGACACGGCGCTGCGCGCCTACCGAGGCTACGTCGGTCTCTACGGCGACCCCTCGACCGAGGTGACCATCGAGCTGCTGGAGGAGACCGACGGCCACCGAAAGGTCCTCAAACCATCACCGACGACAAGCAGCTGACGGACAAGGTGCTGTCAGCTCATCTTGCCACTCTCGGGATGACAGGCCGCGGCGGTGCCCCGGTCAGCCCTTCCACCCTGCGCCGCTACCTGCCCGCGTTCCGGATCTACGCCGTCTGGCACGAGCACCTGGAGCGCGACGGCGTCGCCCCGGACGAGTACCTCCTGGCGCAACTGCTCACCGCGCGCGGGATCGTCGCCCAGTACGGCGCCATCTACACGCCCGGCAAACTCGAGCCGTTCGTGGCAGACTTCCCGCGCCGCCGTGCTGCACTCGCGGCCGACCAGATGCTGAGCGACGCCTGATCGTCGAACACGCATTTGGCGGGTGTGGTGTCGGTCGCTTACAAGGGACATACCAGACGCATCGGATGAAGCGCCGTATGACCGACGGGGCAAGCCCCGCTCCCCGCGCCAACGCCGCCTTGGCCCGCGACTGCGAACACTGCCGCGGATGGGGAACCATTGTCACCGACCTCGGCCACCACGAACTCTGCCCGCACTGCCAGCCCGCGGGTGAGCAGCAGACCGCGCCGGCACTACCGCACACCACCCGACCCCCAGGCGGAGCCGCCTCGCCGGGCCGGCGGGCCCGCCGCATGCAGCGGGGACGCGTCGGCTGACATCCCCTCGAGCGCCGAAGGGGCTCCTGCCGCCATAACGGCGGCAGGAGCCCCTTCGCTTGTACCGACTACCAGCCCAGATCGCCGAAGCCCCAGGCGGTGTCACCAGCGGCTCACATGCTGGCGCTCATGGTTCTCTTCCGCAGGTCAGGAGCACGCGTTATGCCGATCATGGTTGTCCTGTCATCGGCTCATCACGATCACATGCCCGCTTTGAGGATCGCGCCGGGGGGACTTGCGCCCTTCCTGAGGAGCGCAAGCGGATCTAATCTGACTGCCCGGTCAACGCTCTTGAGGACGGAGGCATCGTGCTGACGGCTGGACCGAGCAGACTCGGCGAACCGCAAGCTGTTGAAGCCACTCAATTCGTCGCAGCTCCGTTCCTTGGAGGTGTGGCTCTTGCGACGATTGGCGTGGTCGGTGCTGACGGCCCGAACTTCCGGTGGCCTGGGCCGGCCATGCTCGCCCTGACAGCGTCTGCCGTACTCTTCCTGGCCAGTATCGAGATAGCAGTGCGTGCTCGCGCGTTCCTCTACAACATGGACGACGTCAAGACGTGGTTCGGAAGCGAGGAAGAGCCCAGAACTCAGGACCGTGCATGGCGGCAGCGCGACGATTTCATGATCTGGTACCGGCTGACCCGCTGGTCAACACTTGCCTATCGACTGGGCCTAGTGCTGTTGGGCGTCGGGGCCGTCGGAATCTTGGCGCCCCCGGAACACGCCTCGGCGGCACATACGGCATGTCGATGGGCTGCCACCGCACTCTGGTGCCTCGCCCTCATCGCTTACGGACTGTGGTCATGGTGGCTCATGCGCCGCGCGCCGTTGACTGACGCCCGCCGCTATCTCGGAGCAACCACGTCGGACTGATCGGGTAGGGCTCAGCTCGGTGCGTCGTTCCTACCCCTGTACGCCCTGAGGAGATCTGCCCGTGCTTGAGCTTCTCCCCTCGGCGGCCGGTCGGCCCACGCGGCCAGCACCCGGGACACCGCGGCGCACACCGCCTGCACGTGCACTGACAGGTCCTCGTCCAGGGCGTTGTACCCGCCGTCGGAGCGGTTCGGGCCGGTCACGACGGCCGTCCCATACAGCCCGTACGGCAGCTCGGTGCCGCGCCAGGTGCTGGCCAGCGCCCACACGGCGACGTTGAGCTGCCGGGCCGGGCTGAGGGAGCCCTGGCCATGGACGTGGATGAGGGCGCGCCGGTGGTAGACCGCGCCGTCGACGGCGCCACTGAGCAGAGCGCGCAACACCTGGCGTGCCCTGGTGGAGTCCTCCGGCAGTTCGAACGACTCCACCACTCCAGTGACTTCAAGCCGCAGTGCGGCGACCATGACTTACCTCCCCCGTATCGGAGTTACGCTGATCTGCAGTGGGTGTCGGCCGCGTTCCCCCCCTCGCGGCCGGCACCCGCTTCGCGTGTCGTGTCAGGCGCCGCCGGGTGCGGCCGCCAGGTCCCCGGATTCCTCCAGCACTGCGGCGATGGCGTGCTTGGTGCGCGCGTCCATGGAGATGTCGTAGGCCCGGGTGACCTCGGTGACCCGCGCCACCGCTTTGCGGGCCCCCGAGTGATTGCCGGCGGCTTGCTCGATCGCGATCCAGTCGCGGTAGAGGACCTCGGCGGTCTCATCGATGTCCAAGCCCCGCAGCACCGCGCCCCGGGCCGCGTCCCAGTCCGGCGCGTCACCTGCGCAGTGCCAGGCAGCGAGCGTGTGCACGACGTCGACGATGCGAGACAGCATCTCCTGCTGCACTGACACCGCCCACGGATACTCCTGCCCGTCGAAGGGCCGGCCGCGAACCAGCGCGAGCGCGGCTTCCAGGTCCGCCATGCCCGCCACCGGGCCCGCGGCAAGGCCCCGGGTCGCGAGGTCCTGGAAGGTCGCCCAGTCCGAGCGGACCGACGCGTCGAACGCGTAGCCCGACCCTGCTCTGGGCCGGGGCAGGTACGGCTGGTCGTCCGGGGCGGCTCCGAGGCGGGCCCGGATCTCCGACAGCCGCGACTGCAGGGTGCGAGTCGTCCACGGCGAGGCCGGGTCCATAAACGTGCACAGCGCGTCGGCGTTCCTCCCGGGCTTGAGGTAGATCAGCGCCGCGAGCGTCTCCAACCGCGGGCCATGCCCGGAGCCGGTGATCCCGGACACCTGCAGAGAGCCGAGCACATTGATCTGCGGAGCCTGCGGGCCGGACGGCTCAGGCATCGAGGCCACCTCACCGGCAGCGCTGATGGCCTCCCCGCTGTCCGCAGCGATGGCGTCGTCCTGGTTCTCGGGCTCCGCAGCCGAGTCCGTGCCGGACGGTGAGGGCGCCTTAACCAGGTGGATCCGGCCCGGGTCGGCGGTCGCCAGCAGAGCCGGGAACGGACTGTCCGCCTCGGCGGCCGCGCCGGCGTCATCGGCGGTCGGGTGCAGCAACATGGGATGCGGAGCAGGCCGCGCGGTCGCGGCAGCGTGAGCATGGTCCTCGGCGAGCTGCCAAGCGCCCTTCGCACGTGCCGCGGGCTGATCCACGACGTCGAGAGCGTGGACCAGTTCCCGGTACTGCTCATCCGACAGCCGCTGCAACTCCACCGGGCCAGACGCCAACTGAGGGACGATTGCCGTCGTAGTCCCGGCGACGGGAACGGTGCTGGCGTCGGGGAAGGCCTGCCGTGTCGCCGGGGTCTCGGGCAGGACCACGGTGACCGGCAGGTGCCGGGCGGCGGCGATCGCGTCGGCGAGCTGCCAGACCTGCTCGGGATCGACATCGGCCGCACAGATAAGGATCCACGGCAGCGGCTCCACCGCCTGGTCCTCGCCGTGCTGATACACCTCCACCAGCAGCGCGCCGAGATCGGAGACCACCGATGACAGATGCGGCATCGCCTGCAACCGGCCCTTCGGCAACAGCCCCGCCAGACGGCTTCCCAGACCCACGGTCAGGACCTCGGTGTGGTCGCTCCACGCACTGGTGCCCGCCTCCAACGCCAACGCCCGGCCCACGGCCAGAACATCCTCCGGCGCACCGTCCAGCAGCAGACCACCGGTCTGGAAGAGGTTGACCAGCACCAGGTCGCCGGACTCGGCCGCGCCCAGCGTGACCAGCCCCGGATACGGTGCGGGAACCTCCCGAGCCTGCTCCGCCGGCAGCAGCGGCAGACCGCCGTCCAGCACCCACACCCCGGCCGACTGACTCGCGGTGAACGGCGGGACCGGGGCCTCGGGATCGTCGACGACCAAATGCACCGCGCCGGACGCGGTGACCCGGGCACCCTCCACCACCGGCACCCGGTCTCCGGACTCGGCCGCACGGTGGGCCAGCGTGCGCAGCACGATGTCGAGCAGCGCGATGTCGGCCGGTTCACCCGCGGCCTGCAGGACCTGCTCGGTCCGGGTCGGGTCGTCGTCGATCGCAATGGTCTCGCCCGCCCGACGGTGGCGCTGCTGCAGAATCCGCCGCACCCCCAGCGCCGCCGTCAGCAACGCGGCCAGCAACGCACCGATCCCGGCAATCAGCACGACCTGCCGCTCCATGCCGGAATCTGTCGCGGTGTCAGCGCGCCCTGCCGGGGCGAAGGCTGCGGAGGGCGACGGCGAGGGAGCGGCCGACGGCGAGGCGGCAGATGTCTCAGCCGCGGAGGGCGGCCCGGACCGTGGCGACTCGGTCGGTTCGGTGTCTGCGCTGGCGTGTGTCGGACGTGCGTGTCCAGCAGTCCTGTCCGGTACCGCGGTCTCGGCCGGGCGCGAGGGCTCCGCCGCCGGGGGCGTGGACGTCGGCAGCGACGTCTCCCCGTTCGGCGGTGCGACCGCGGACGGTGTTGCGGCCGCTGTAGAGGGTGCCGCTTGCGGTGCCGTGGAGGGACTCGCCGTATCGCCGTGGGGCCGTCGCTGTTGGTCGCGTTTCGGCCTGGTGTGGCGTTGGGGTCGGGGGTGGACACGATCAGCACCCTCTCCCCGGGCACCAGAGGCGTCGCGGGAAGCTGGGACGGCTTCACGCTGACGCCGACCAGCTGCTCTCCGGCTCCGATCAGGGACTGGTCGGTGACCTGGGACAGCGCGAGCAGCGATCCCGCCTTCAAGTCGGTCGCTGCGCGCTGCCCAACCAGCCCGCCGGCTCGGGAGGCATTCACGGACCGCACAGCAGGGTCCAGAGCGATCGACGCCGTGGCGAGGTCGGCTTCGGTGATGCGGGTGCCGACCGGTACGTCCCGGGCGACGACGACCACGGGGGTGCGGTGACCAGAGCTGGAGTACAGGACGGCCCCGGACAGGCCCCCGGCGGCGATCAGCGCGACCGACAAGGCGATCAAGCCGGGGCGGCGCCGGCGTTGCCGGACCATCCGCGGTGCGGCGACCGGCCCGGTCGGCGGCGATGCCGGGGGAGTCGCGCCGGCCGCGCCGGAAGGGGATCGTGTGGTGGTGGGGTTCACGATGGGTGCCTCCTGCTGTTGGGAGGTCAGCGGGTCATTGGCCGAGGACCTGGACTTCGCCGACGCGCAGCTGGACCTGGGATGAGCGGGTGGTGGTGAGGTCGCCGCGTTGTCCGCCGCCGGCCCAGTGCACGTCCCACGTGGCGGTCGCGGTCACCCAGAACACGTCGCCCTTACCGACGTCGGAGGTGGTGGCGTAGCGGTAGCCGCAGCTGGGTGAGTCCTTCGCGCCTTCCGACTCTGTGTAGGGGGTGCCGGCCCCGCAGGTGACGCTGTGGCCGTCGCCCATGTCCCACACGATCTTCCACACGTGCGCCGTCGCGGTCACCGTGATTCCGCCTGCGGTCACCGACTCCGCCGCCGGGCCCCAGGTGCGGGGGCTGGTGCGGTTCCACAGCCACACCGGCATCCCGACTACACCCGTCTTGCCGGGCTCGGGCACGATCCCGATGTCCGGGCCGTCGATCGGCAGCCGCTTGACGGCCTCGGCGGCGAGCTGAGCCGGGTCAACACCGCCGCCCATGCCCGGCGGCGGCGCGGCCCGCCACTGCACCGGCGGCCCCTCATCGGGGCAGTACGCGTCGTACACGGCGCCGTCACCGGGCTTGTGGCCCTGCCAGGCCGGGTCCCCGGCCGGCGGCTGCGGCTCCATGACCTTGAAGTAGCAGTTCGGGCTCCACCACCCCAGATCCTTGAGGTAACAGGGCAGCTCCACGTTGAGCAGGGTGTCCTCGCACCTGCGGGAACCGTTGCTGCCCCCTGATCCCTTGTCGCCGTTCGTCGGGCCGCCGGGCGTGCCGGGCACGGTCACCCCGACCGAGCAGTCGCCGATGGCGGGGCAGACCACCCCGTTGTCGGCGGCAGCCGGACTGACCGATCCAAGTACGAGACCACCCGCCGCGGCGGCGGCCGCCAGCATCCGCCTCAGCACGTCGGGTCCCGCGCGGCGGTGCTGTCGGTAACCACCCACCGGGTCCCGATCGTGCGGAGCTTGGAGTTCACCACATACCGCTGGGCCTGGTTCGGGGCCGCCACGCTCCGGCCAGTGGCCTTCTTCACCGGCGTCCAGTTCGTGTCGTCCCAGCAGACCGCCAGCGTCGCGCGATGCGGGCTCACCGACAGATCCACTGTGGTCCTGGTGACGCTGAAGGTGGGCTTGCCATTGGTGACGATGCCATTGGCCGATTGATCAGCAGCGTCTTCTTGCCGTCGGCGAGGACCTGACCCGAGGCGTAGTGCTCGATGTCCGTGCCCTCGAACGTGGCCTCCGCGAACCCGGCGGTCTCCGCATCGACCAGCCCCTGGAACGCAGCCGCAACCTTGTCCTTGGCGGCCGCGGTCGGATCCGGCGAAACGGCGGCAACCTTCGACGCCGCGGCCTTGGCGGTACTCGGTGCTGCGGCCGGCTCGGCGGAGTCCTTGCCACCGCCGCAGGCGGCCAGGACGACCCCCGCGAACACGACGGCCGCCACTACTGCTCCCTGACGGGCCTGGCGGTTCTGACGGCGGCACTGGTCGGTGGTGCTCGGCACGGACGGCCTCCCCCTGGCATCGGCTGCGTAACCTTGGGCGACGCCCGACGCTGACGCGCGCTCACCGGGACGGTGCCTCCCGGGACAGCAGCCCATCATGCGGCGGGTGCCGCGGTGCGACATACGACGCACCGTACGGCTCCAACTCACCGCCTCCAATAGGGATCATGAGCGTGCTGACCCATCTCATCCGCCTTTGCTCCCGTATGCGGGGCGGTGAATTTTCACGGCACGTCACCATTGATTTCAGTGAGTGAAATCGCAGTCCCGTCATGGCGTCCCGCCGGTCCGGCAGGGGCACTTGCTGGCCCGGCCGTCCTCACCGGTGACCCAGCCGTACTCACAGCTCGCGTAGTACGTCACCGGCCCGGCGCGCGCCCCGACCTGCGGCGGAACCCCTCGCCCCCGCTTGGTATGCGTGATTCCCGGCGGCCCGAGTGGCCATGACCGGCCCGCCAAATCCAACAGCACCGACGCCGGCACCACGGCAACCGCCTACTGGCCCGCCAGCGGCGCCGGAGTCTGAGGCCGCCGTCAGCCTGTTCGACGGGCCCGGTTGGCGCGGTCATCTGCGAGGGTCTCTCGTTCAGCTGTGGGCAAGGCCTGTCGACTGCGGTGGGTGGTGGTTGCCTGGGGCTCCGAATGATCGGATTTCAGGTTCAAACCATACGCAAAATGGCCATATCAGGTTTCCCTTCGCTTTACCTTTTGATTGGATGTAAGTCTCCTTTTGTGATGCGTTGTTGAGTTTTCTATTTGACGCGTGCGCTACAAAGGTAAAAAGTGCACCAGTCCTGCACTTTGCGATCTATTGACCTTTGAGAGTCAAGTGTGCGGCGCTAGTTCCTTGGGAACTTGGCCGTAACGCTGCTGGTCAGACCGCTGTTGGAGGGGCTTAAGAAGGTTTTCTGGGCCCCGGTGGGAACCCCGTGTCTGCGGCGAGATAGTTCTTTCCTTCCTGATCCCCATGGGGATCTCTTGAAGGAGATGTGATGGTTTTCTGGTTCAAGGATGGGCCGCCTGGCCCGTTCAGCCCTGCCTCGCCTGGGGCGAGCAGACGCCTGCGGCGCATAGCTGGGGTTGTGTCCCTGGTGCTGGCGGTTGAGACGGCCCTGGTGGTGGAGTCCACCGGGCAGGCGGTGGCGCTGGAGCAGCAGGCGCCCACGGCTACCGCTACGGCCAGGGCCGAGGGCCCGGCTCAGGCGCAGGATGAGGCGTCAGCAGTGCTGATGGCCCGACTGCAGGACCGGAAGATCGAGGTGCTGTCGGCGCGGACGTCGGATTCCACGACGTGGGCTCTGCCGAGCGGTGAGCTGCAGACTGCGGCCTATGCCGGGCCGGTTAGGGTCAAGCAGGACGGTACGTGGCAGGACATCGACACGTCGCTGTCCGACACCGGCACGTCGCTGACCCCGCAGGCGGCGGCCGCGGACATCGCGGTCTCCGATGGCGGTGACACGGCGCTGGCGTCGGTGGCCAAGGGCGACAAGTCCTTCGGCCTGGGCTGGCAGGACGAGCTCCCCACCCCGCAGGTGAAGGACGACACCGCCTCCTACGACCTGGGCGAAGGTCAGACGCTGACGGTGACCGCGCTGCCGCAGGGCTTCTCGCAGAATGTGGTCCTGGATCAGCAGCCGGACGGCCCGGTGTCCTACCGGATCCCGCTGGACCTGGACGGGCTGAAGCTGTCGCAAGCCGATTCGGGGCACCTCCTGCTGAAGGACTCCGACGGGAAGCTGGTGGCCGAGGCGCCGGCGCCGATGATGTGGGACTCCACCAAGAACGAGGTCTCCGGTGAGCCGGAGCACCAGGCCCGCGTCGCCACGAAGATTGAAACCGGTGACGACGGCCGCCAGACGCTGGTGCTGACCCCGGCGGCGGACTTCCTGGCCACCGCGACGTACCCGGTGACGGTCGACCCCACGTCCACGCTGGCCGAGACCACCGACACCTGGATCCAGACCCCGGACTACGAAGACTCCCAGGTCTCCTCCACGGAGCTGAAGTCGGGCACCTACGACGCCGGCGGCCACATTGCCCGCTCGTACCTGATGTTCGATGTGGCGAAGTTCAAGGGCAAACACATCACCGACACCAACCTTGCCCTGTACTCGTACTACGCCTCAACCTGCTCCACCACCGGAGCCGGAACCCAGATCCGCCGGATCACCACCAGCTGGTCATCCTCGACCGTGACCTGGCACACCCAGCCGTCGACCACGGCCACGGGCGCGGTGACCAACAAGGCAGCCCTGGGCTGGAACTCCTCCTGCCCCGCCGGCACGATGAACTTCGACATCGACACCATCGTGCAGGCCTGGGCCGACGGCTCGGCCAACTACGGCCTCCAGGTCCGCAGCGCGGATGAGACCGATACGCTTACCTGGCGCCGTTTCCGTTCGGCGAACTACAACTCCGGCGTCGACGGAGCCACCGAGCCGCACCTGACGGTCACCTACAACTCCTACGCCACCACCGCCTCGACGGCGATCCAGCCGAGCGTGCTGAACGCCTACAACGGCAAGCGCTACGTCACCTCGCTGACCCCGACCCTGTCGGCCAAGGTCACCGACGCCGACGGGTCCACCGTCAAGGGCCAGTTCGAAGTCACCCCGAACCCGGCGTACGCAGACACCACCTACACCTACACCGGCACCAGCGCCTCGGTGGCCTCCGGCTCCACGGCCAAGCTCACCATCCCTTCGGCCAACGCCTTCCCGGCAACCACCCATCTGCAATTCAGGGTGCGCGGGTACGACGGCACCGACTACGGCGCCTGGTCCGGCTACACGCCCTTCTCCATGAACACCGGCATGCCCGCCGCACCGACCGTCGTGTGCGACACCTACGGGCAGGACACCTGGACGCCCAAGGCTTCCGGTCCGGTGACCTGCACCCTGGACACCACTGCCACGGACGGCATGGGCTTCAAGTGGGGCCTGGACGACCCGTCCCTGCCCAAGCGAGTGGACGACACCACCGACGGCTACGGCGGCGACCCGCTGACCGTGTCCATCAGCCCCGCCGACGGCTGGCACGACCTGTACGCCCAAGCCGTCGACTCCGGCGGCAACCTCTCCACCACCGTCACCAAGTACAGCTTCGGCGTCGGCTCCGACGGCGCCGGCCTGCTCACGCCGGGTAACGGCGACACCAGCGCCCGCAGGCTGAGCCTGACATCCAAGGGCAAGACCAGCTACACCGGTGTGACCTACCAGTACCGGCGCGGTGAGACCGACACCTGGCACACCGTCCCCGTCAGCGATGTCACCAAGACCACAGGCGGCTCTGTCGATGCCTGGCCGCTGCAGGTCACAGGTGGCGCCCCGGCAGGGCTGACCTGGAATGTGACCTCGTCCCTGACGCAAGACGGCCCGATCGACATCCGCGCGGCTTTCACCGATGGCACCACCACCGGCTACAGCCAGTCCGTCACGGTCACGATAGACCGCAACGCAGGCACCGCCCCGAGCGAGGACATCGGCCCGGGTTCGGTGAACACCCTCACCGGTGACTTCACGCTCTCGGCCAGCGACGCCTCCGGCTTCGGCCTGTCCGCCTCGCGTACCGCCTCCTCGCGGCGCCCGACAGCGGGTGCCAGCACCGAGGGCCAGGTGGCGATTTACGGCCCTCAGTGGACCTCCGGTACCACCGCGGAGCTGACCGATTCCGACTGGACCAACGTCCACAAGACCTCGACCACCTCGGTGGCCCTCGCCGACGTCGACAGCCTGGACACCGGCTTCACCGCCACCACCTCCGGTGGCTGGAAGCCTGAGCCGGGCTCCGAGGACCTGACGCTGACCAGCAAGGACAGCACCGGCAAGGCCACCAACGACCTGACCAAGGCCCAGGACTTCACCCTGAAGGACACCGAGGGAACCACGACCACGTTCACACGGGTCGACCCTTCGACGTCCACCTGGGTGGTCTCCAGCACCTACCTGCCGACCGACAACTCCACCACCAAGGTGGTCTCCGAGAAGGTCGTCTCCGGCAGCGTCACCCTCGCCCGCCCGAAATACCTGATCGCCCCGACCACGGCCGTCTCCGCCGCCACATGCGAGACCACGCCCTCAACCAAGGGCTGCCGGATGCTGGAATTCGTCTACGCGACCTCCACCACCGCCACCGCCTCGGCGCTGGGCGACTACACCGGCCGCGTCAAGCAGATCAAGCAGTGGGCCACTGACCCCGGCGCGGCCGCCGCGACGGCCACCGTGGTCGCAAACTACGCCTTCGACGACTCCGGCCGGCTGCGCGAGGAGTGGGACCCTCGGATCACACCTGCGCTGAAGACCGCCTACACCTACGACAGCGCTGACCGCGTCACCACGCTCACCCCGCCCGGCGAACTCCCCTGGACACTGGCCTACAAGGGCGGCACCGGCGAGGACAGCGGCAAGCTGTGGTCCGCGTCCCGGCCGAACCTGAAGGCGGGCAGCAAGTCAGAGGCCGACGGCACCACCGCGACCACCAGCGTCGTCTACGACGTGCCGCTGACCGGGTCCAAGGCCCCCAACCAGATGGGCACCTCCGACGTGGCCGCCTGGGGCCAGACGGATGTACCGGCCGACGCCACGGCCGTCTTCCCCGCCGACTCCATCCCGGCCTCAAACGTTGCTTCGGACCTGACTGCAGGCGACTACACACGGGCGACCGTGACCTACACCGATGCCTCCGGCCGTGAAGTCAATGCCGCCACGCCCGGTGGGCACATCACCGCCACCGAGTACGACTCGTTCGGCAACACCGTCCGCGAGCTGACCGCGGGCAACCGTGAGCTGGCCCTGGCCACCAGCGCCCCCCTTCTGGACGAACTGAACAGTCTGGGCATCGACGGCCAGAGCCAGGCCGAGCGCGCCGAGCAGCTGTCCACACGCTCGGTGTACTCCGCCGACGGGCTTCGGCAGCTCGAGGAGACGGGCCCGCTGCACCAGGTCACCCTGACCACGGCGCTGAAGGCCGGCAGCGGCGGCACCGACCTGCCCGCCGGCACCGGCGGGCCCGCTCGCTCGCACACGGTGAACACCTACGACGAGGGCCGCCCCACCGACGGCACCGCGACCGTCGAAAACCAAGTCACCACCGTGAAGTCCGGAGCGTTCGTGGAGGGCTACCCCTCTGACGGGGACGTGCGCACGACCAAGACGGAGTACGACTGGGTGAAGGGCCTGCCCACCAAGCAGATCACCGACCCGGCAGGGCTGGCGCTCACCACAGCCACGTCGTACGACGCGCAGGGCCGGGTGTTCAAGACCAGCCTGCCCAAGTCCACCGGGACCGACGCCGGCGCCACCGTGACCACCTACTGGTCGGCCACCGGCACGGGCGCCTGCAACGGACGCCCCGAATGGGCCGACCAGGTCTGCTCCACCGGACCTGCCGGTGCGATCACCGGCGGCGGCTCCAACCCCAGCCAGCTGCCCACCACGACCATCGAGTACGACCGGTGGGGCAACATCGCCAAGATCACCGAGACCGCCAACGGCTCGACCCGCACCACGACCTCGACCTACTACACGGACGGCCGCGTCAAGACCGTCAGCATCACCGGTGGCGCAGGCACCGCAGTTCCGGACACCACCACCACGTACGACCCCGACAGCGGCGACGTGGCGACCGTGACCGCGGGCGGCCAGACCATCGGCCACAGCTACGACCAACTGGGACGGGAGATCTCCTACAGCGACGGCGCCGGCAACACCACGACCACCGCGTATGACGCGCTGGGCCGGCCGGTGAAGACAACCGACTCCGCCCCGTCGACCACCACCTACACCTACGACACAGCCAAAGACCCCCGTGGCCTGGAAACCTCCCGCACCGACTCCGTCGCCGGAACCTTCTCGGCGACCTACGACGCGGACGGTGACCTTGCCACCCAGGCCCTGCCCGGCGGCTACACCCTCACCTTCGGCCAGGACGAGAGCGGCCAGGAGACCTCCCGGGTCTACACCCGCGACAGCGGCAACCTCCTCGTTGCCTCCGACACCGCCGACCACTCCGTCCAAGGCCAGGTCGTCGCCGCGACCGGATCCAACGGCCAGACCCGCGACCGCGCCTACACCTACGACGCTGCGGGCCGCCTGACCCGCGCCGACGACACCGCCCCGGACGGGTCCTGCACCCGACGGGACTACACCTTCGACAACAACACCAACCGCACCGCCCTGGCCGTCGTCACCAGCGACGTCGACACGGCCTGCACCTCCACCGGCGCGACGACCACGTCCTACACCTACGACAGCGCCGACCGGCTAACCACGGCTGGCACCATCTACGACGCATTCGGCCGCACCACCACCCAGGCCGGCGGCGCCACCATCGGCTACTACGCCAATGACCTGGTCCGAAACCAGACCTCCGGCACCAGCCGGCAGACCTGGACGCTCGATGCGGCAGGCCGCCTTGCTGCCTGGACCACCGAAACCAACACCAGCGGCCCCTGGACCCAGACCGCATCCAAGACCAACCACTACGGCGGCGACGGCGACAGCCCCGACTGGACCCAGGAGAGCGCCAGCAGCCTGAGCCGCAACGTCCAGGGCATCAGCGGAGACCTCGACGCCACCACTAGCGCAACCGGCAACGTCGTCCTCCAGCTGACCGACATCCACGGCGACACCACCGTCCAGCTCCCCCTGGATACCGCACAGCCGCCGGTTGCCCTCGCCTACGACGAATACGGCAACCCCGAAGAGGGCACAAGCGCCACTCGATACGGCTGGCTCGGTAGCAAGCAGCGCTCCAGCGAAACCGTCACCGGCGCGACCCTCATGGGCGCCAGGCTCTACGACTCGACCACCGGACGCTTCCTGTCCGTGGACCCTGTCCCCGGCGGCAGCGCCAACGCCTACGAATACTGCAGCGGCGACCCCATAAACCACTACGACCTCGACGGCAATAGTTGGTGGGGTAAGTTCAAAAGGTCCCGGTACGGAAGATTCGTCAAGAAGCACAGGAAGGCTTTTGCCTGGGGCGCCGGAATTGCTCTTGGTGTAATTGGTGGCGCGTGTGTCGCCGCCACTGCGGGGATCTGTGCCGGTGCAGGAGGGCTTCTCATCGGCAGCGCATTCGGTGCTGCAGGAGGAGCGGCGCAGTACCGGATAGGCAGCACGCACCGAACCAGGCGCGGATACGCGACCAAGATGGCTTACGGAGTCGCTGGCGTCTTTTCGCGCGGCGCATACGGCAGGTGGCGCGGAGCCGGTGCGAAGGGGACAGCGAAGCGCTGGATCGATGGCTTCAGGAGGGAAAAGAACTTTGGGAAGCATCGCAGGAAGGTCTGGGGACACTGGGGATTCGGTACACGTTGGGGCTGATCAGCCAAGCGGTAAAATAGCCGACTAGCTGGCTAGGTATCCTTAGGGGGTGGGCGGTTAAGTGCTTCCTCCGCCCACCCCCCTCCAAGAAACGGTAATGTATGTCTGCAAAAATTCAGATCGCTGGAGCGGTTCTCGCCTTCTGTGCCGTGATGGCGTTCGGATGGCGGGGGCTACTGGTAGTGGTTGGACTTACAATCATAGAGGAGTCCCTTAGGCGGTACGTGGAACGTCGCAAAACAAAGCGATCTCAAGGTCAAACATAGTCTTACTGATCGTTTAAGAATGCCGCCTGGAGTCGCCGGAGGCAGGTGATGCTGCAGGCGAGTTCGAGGAGACCCTGGATCGGAGGCGCGGTCCAGCCCAGGAAGACGGTCTTCGTCGGAGGTACGCCTGTGGGGCTTCGATTGTGTGTGGAGTGGCTGTTGGGGCTGCGGCAGGGGCCGCCGCCTACTCAGCAATGCACGCTGGTAGGCGAAGCTGGAGTTGGCGCCGTTTTGGGTACTCGGCGGCGAAGCCCGCGGCGGCGGCGAAGTGAGTGAATTCGCGGGCCCGGTCATGGTGTCCCGCCGGTCCGGCAGGGGCACTTGCTGGCCCGGCCGTCCTCTCCAGTGACCCAGCCGTAGTCACAGCTCCCGCAGTACGTCACCGGTCCGGCAGGCGCTGCAGGGGCCGCGGGTGGTGACCAGTGTTCCAAGTGCCGTTCCAGGTCCAGCCACGCCGGTTCCCGGGCCATGTCGACGGCCGCCTGCGCCAGGAGCTCCTCTGCCGTTCCGGCGGCCGCCAGCGCCGCGGCTGCCCTGGCCACCCGCTTGTGCCCCAGCACCGGAACCGGATGCCCCCTGCGGCGCCGGGCCTCCGCCCACGCCTCGGCCACGCGATACCCAGCTGCCCGGGGGTTCACCAGAACGGGACCTGCTGCCGGCCTACCGGCCCGCTGGCTTGTGCCCTCCACTTAGCGGGCCGGTGAGGTCGGCATGGCTACCGCCGAGAGTTCACGCCTTCCTGGCAGGCTCGCGGTCTCTCTCGGGCACCGCCGCTGCGGTGCCATCCGATGAGAGAGAGAAGTCCCTCCCGTCTTGTACATGAAGTCTTAGTTCTTTAATCGACGGGCCGCCGACCGTCGGCTCACCGACCGTCGGAAACCCGTCACTCGGTTCTCCCTTCCAACGGCTGACCCGTCCCCTCCATGACCTCCCGGCGACTGCGCCGTGGCGCTGCGAGGGTCGAGCCACACTGGCTCCACCCGCACCGCCCGCGCATCCGGCACTTCGGCGAGCAGCCCATCGACGTCATCGCGGGTGAAGGGCAGATCAGCCACGGAGAACTCGGTGCGCCACGTTCCACTGGCCGCCTGGATCTTCAGCTTGACGATGTAGCCGCAGGCCACCAGGTTCCGCATCGCCTTGGTCAACGCCTCACGTCCAGGCCTGCGCTTACCCGCCAGCGAAGCGACAGTGAAGTCCGCACCGTCCGGGCAGCGCAGTGCCACCGCAGGCAGCCCGACGTCCAAGACGCTCAACCGCATATCGTCGACGGCCCTGTTGTCCAGCGCCACGAACCGCGGCGGCCGGCTACGCAGCTTCCTCATCGGCGCCTACAAATCCATCCAGGAACGCCGCTCACGGTCGCCCGCGAGCGGCGTCCAGACCGGGCCGGACGCCCCGAACTGTTCGAGGTCCTCCAGAACCGCCGCACCCAGCTGCACATGCCCAGCGAGCTGGGTCACCAGCGGGTGCCCCGCGACCATTGCCCGCAGGTCACCGATCCGCCGCTGCAACGCATCCGGCCCGGCGCCGGTGAGGACGAACAGCACCCGGGGGAAGCGCGGGTAGAACCGCTGCCAGGCCAGCATCGCGTCCTGGTCGGCGACGGTGCCCCGCCGCCCGGGAGGCTGCGGCACGTACTCGTGGAACCGCGCGTACGAGATCAGCTTCCTCGCGAGGCGCTCGCTGCTCATGGTGGCGCGGTCGACCTCGACGAACGCCCGGTACTGCAGGCGCTGCGGCCTCGTCGCCGCGTAGTGCAGGACCGCGTCAGCGATCAGGCGATCCTCACCACCGGTGTCCGGCAGCCGGTGAGCGACCTCTGGCACCCAGTCCAGCGGCCCGTACTCATCCCCGCGGGTCCGGGCATCGGTGAGGAACGCCAAGTGCGTGCGCAGCACCGTGAGGGTGTGCGAAGCCCGCAGCGAGGCTTCCACTGAGCTGCCCGGGGCGAAGGCGGGCTGCCCGCGCAGCTCGGCCCACCCGGCGACGGCCCGGGCGCCTTGAGCGGTCAGGAACCAGACCCGCATCCGGCTGCCGACCATCGCGTAGGAGACCAGTTCGGCCTCGCGGAGCATGTTCAGGGCGCGGCTGGTGAACTACCGGGTGGCGTTGGGGGCGACCAGTTGCTGCAGGTGGGGGGTGGTGGCCAGCCGGTGCTGAGCGAGAAGGGCCAGGGCACGATGTGCCGCCGAGTCGTCGGTGGCGGGCTGCGAACCCCTCTCACCGTCTGAGTCGGTGAGCATGTCCTGGGCGGTGGCGTCGGTGATGTTTATTGGTACTGCTTCTCCTCATCGGTGACATCAGCAGCGGACTGTGAGGACTGCTGGGGCTTGGCTGTGGCCGACGGCTGGCCGGCGCTCTTGCCGGTCGGCTGGCCGGTGAGGAAGGCCAGGACGTCGATCTCGTGGGTGGAGGCCACGGCGGTGAGTTCCGACAACGGCTTGGCGTCGGTGTTGTCGTGGGCGGCACGGAGCAGTGAGCCGCGCTTGCCGGGCCGGTACATGTCCCGGAACACGTCGTTGAGCTCCGGGCCCCGGATCCACAGCGGCCCGACGCGCTTGCCGCCGACGGTGAAGGACGCGAAGTGCTGGTAGCGGCCGAGCTCGGCGGCATCACCGGGACTGACCTGCTCACCCCACTCATCGGTGATGTACCGGACGGCCTCGACCGATCCGGCGGTGGTCGACAGCGACGACGCGTTCTGCAGCAGCGCGGTCCGCACGTCCGGGCTGATGCGGTGCAGCAGCTGCGTCATGCCGTGCATCCGCACACCGAACTTGCGGAGCTGCTCGGTGATCTCAGCCAGCGAACTCGAGGCGGCCCCGTCAAGGGAGATCAGCTCGTCCAGATACAGCCGGAACGCCTTGCGGTCCCGCTCCGGGACATCGCGGCGGGACAACCCAGCACGGAGCATGTCGCGGACGATCATGGAGGTCAGCAAGCGGTCGGTGGGGCCGGTGCCGGCCGGGCAGATCCACACGACCTTCGAGCGGTCCATGGCGTGCCGCATGTCGTAGCTACCGACCGGGGAACCGAGGAAAGCCTTGATGACCGGGGACGCGGCGAGACGGTCGATCGGGTTGAGGACGGTCGGCAGGGCATCGACGGGGATCGCCGGGAACGAGGTGGCCCACCACCGCTGCGCCTCCTTGTCGAGCCGGTTGACGACAAAGGTTCGGAACATCTTGCCCGTGAGCAGGGCACGGAGCTGGAAGACCGTGGCCTGGCAGTCCGCCTTCCCGGCCGCCACCGCCTGCACGTTGACAGCGACCAGCGCCTCCACGGCCTTGGTCAGGATCGTGATAGCGCGGGGCGCGTTGGCGTCCCCCACCCGAGCGAGGTCGCGAACGCGTCGACGACCGCGGCCGTCACCTCGTGCGGCGCTGCACCCGAGGTCATGCTGAGCGGGTTCCAGCACGCGAGGCGGTCGGTGGGCTTGCGGACGGTCAGCTCGAACAGCCACGCCCGGTTCATGATGCCCTTGTGGAGCGTTTGGGCCTGGTTCGGCGCGGCGACGGCTTTGCCGATGGTCTTCCTCACTGGAGTCCAGTCAGTGTCGTCCCAGTACGCCGTCAGCGCGGCGCTGTGCGGGTTCACCGAAAGTCCACACTGCACCGGATGGCGCGCGGTCTGGAGCCGTGGGTGGTGATCGGTGCTCAAGTGCCATTCTGTGCTGCGAAGGTGGCAAGTTGACCACTGCGTGCCATCGCATGGGGGGCGGTGGGCGACGACCTCTCCGGATTGGGCGGACTCTTGCGTCGGACCGGTGAGTGAAGCCCGTAGGGTCGAGGTACATGATCTTCTTCTTTGATTTACCTGTAATTCAGCTTGTATGCGCTGTCCATTTCCTGCCACTTTTCCCTAATCGGACTTGCTCTCCGACTGGCCTCTGTGCAGGTCAATCTGACGGTTGACCAGCTGTATATGCCAAGAGCAGGATCCGAGCTCTGTAAAGGTTTTGTGAGTTCGGGGTGGGGCTATGGGGTGGGGTATGTCGCGTCGCGGTGCTGGCGCGCGTTGGTCGCGGGGGAGACGTCTGGTGGCAGCCATGACTGCCGCGACGGCATTGAGCGCTGTACTGCCGGTCGTCGGCGTCGGCACCGCGATGGCGCATGCGGCTCCTGCCGCGACAGTCGCGAAGACGCCCTCGGAGGAAGCTGCGGCCACCGGTGAGCCGGTGGAGGCTACGGCGTTGCGTACGGAGTACTCGACGACGACGGCAAATCCCGATGGCACCTTCACGCTTGAGCAGTCGGCGTCACCGTTGCGCGCGAAGGCCCCGGATGGGTCGTGGCGCGATCTTGATCCGACGTTGGAGCGCCGGTCCGACGGCAGCGTTGGTCCGAAGAGTGCGGTGGTGGACCTGTCCTTCTCTGGTGGCGGCGACGGTCGTGACCTGATCCGGGTCGGCAAGGATGGCCGCTCGGTGACACTGGGGTTGGCGACAACGTTGTCCTCGCCGGTGCTGGACGGGGCCGCGGCGACCTATGGCGAGGTGTATCCCGGGGTCGATCTTCAGCTGACAGCGACAGCTGAGGGTTATCGGCAGGTGTTTGTGGTGAAGACCGCGCAGGCGGCCGCCAACCCCGAGCTCGAGCACATCGCGCTGACCGTCACAGGTACGCGGCTGGACGTGGTTCCGGGCGTCGGTGGAGGTCTGCGGGCGATCGACGACAACGGCAACGCGGTCCTGCGTGGCCCGGCCGGGCAGATGTGGGACTCCGCTGGCGACGCGGCCCAGGCACGGCCCGCGGCCCGGGCGGCGGCGGGGGCGGTCGGCGACCCGGTGACCGAGCCGGGGGACGGCGATGCCAGCACCGTTCTGCCGGTCGCGGTGGAGAACGGCACGGTCAGCGTCAAGCCGGATCTGGACGTGCTCCGCGGTGAGGACACGGTCTACCCGGTCTACATCGACCCGCCGATCGACTTGAGCGTCAACACCGAGCGCACGGTGCTGTCGTCTGATGGGGACAGCTTCTGGCAGTTCAAGGACGACCTGGGCGTCGGACGCTGCAGCGTGGAGGGCCCCTACTACTGCGGCACCAACTACACCAACCGCATGTACTTCGAGTACGGCGCAGGTGGTTTGAACGGTAAGGAAGTTCTGGGCGCCACGTTCCGTGCCTACGAGACGTGGTCGTTCTCCTGCACCAAGCATGTGATCAACCTGGAGCGCACCAACAATATCTCCGAGGGCACCAAGTGGCCCGGCCCGTCCAAGCTGGAACACATCGGTGGCGTGAACGTTGCCGCCGGCCGAGGTGACCGGTGCAGCCCGGCGCAGCCGGCCACATGGGTGGAGTTCGCGAACAGTTCTTTGACGTCGATGGTCCGCAAGCTCGCCGATGGCTCGATGTCCCGGCTAACGCTGATGCTGCAGGCCGATGACGAGGGCGACCCGGATGCCTGGAAGCGGTTCGATGACAATGCAGCCCTCCAGGTCACCTATGTGCCCAAGCCGGGTGTTCCCGACCTGGCGGGCGTCATTCCTGGTACCGGCAATACGCAGTACTGCAACACCGATTCCAAGTCTCCGCTGACGGTGACCGCGGAGGCCCCGACCGTGCAGGCACGGGCTCAGCTGCAGGTGAATCCTGCCTCCGGGGAGGACAAGGGCTCCCTGAAGGCGGAGTTCCGGCTGGCGCGCCTGAACGCGGCGGGGACCGGATGGGACGAGGTGTGGACCGGCCAGCAGCCGGCATCGGGCTGGCACCCGGACGGCACACTGGAAAAGACGACTCTCCCCAAGCTCGTGGACGGGGCGTCCTATCGGTACCGGGCGCGAACGCAGTCGCACTGGTCTTCGGGGGGTGACTCCGGCGACCTGTACTCGACGTTCTCCTCGTGGTGCTACTTCAAGCTGGACTCCAGCGCGCCGAAGCCGCCGGACGTGACTGCTGACGGCTTGCCGTACGTGGCCTGCGACGATGTCACCGCCACCTGTGAGGCCAAGGGTGGGCCGGGTCAGGTGGGGGTGTTCACCTTCAAGCCGGGCGAGGGCGACAGTGACATCATCAAGTACCAGTGGCGGCTGACGTCGAGCGGTGCTTCGACGAACGTCGACGGATCAACGCCGACTCCGTGCGTGAATCCGCCGGTGGGGACGCAGGACCCGGCTGTCGCGCTGAAGGTGTGTATTACGCCTCCGTTCGCGGGTCTTCAGGTGCTTACGGTGTCCGCGATCGATGTGCGCAACCGGCCAGGCCCGCCGACGGAAGTGAAGTTCAAGATTGCTCCGGCCGCGGGCGCGGTGGGCCGCTGGCACTTCGACGATGGCCTGCCCGGTGATTTCGAGGAGGATCGCGTGACGGTGGCCAAGGACTCGGCCACCGAGGGCACCACGCGGAGCAACGCGACCCTCTACACCACGGGTGCCGGCTGGGGCGGCCTCGGACGGCGCGGCGATGCGGACTACTCGCTGTGGCTGAACGACCCGTCTGATGGTGATCCCGCGAGGCAGTCCGGGTATGCGGCGACATCGACGACGACGGTGAACACCGCGGACTCCTTCACCGTCTCGGCGTGGGCGTACCTGGTCGACGACAGCAAGAACCAGACCGTGATGTCCGAAAACGGGACGAACGGCATAGCATTCGCCCTGTACTACTCGACCGGTGCGAAGAAGTGGATCTTCAGCCGCTCAGACCAGGACGTGACCAACAGGATCTACATCGTGTCGCAGTCGGACGCGGCGAATCCGCCGCTGCGCGTGTGGACCCACCTGACAGGGGTGTTCGACACCAAGGGCGACACGAACAGCGCCAATGACACGATCCAGCTGTTCGTCAACGGCCGCCCGCAGGGCCAGCCCGTAGTCCTGAAGAGCGTCGCACCGGGGTACACCCCGTGGGCTGCGACCAGTGGCCTGCAGTTCGGGCGGTTCTACGGCGGAGGCCCGTACACGTACTACTTCAAGGGACGTGTGGATGAGGCCGCGGTGTGGCAGCGGCCCTTGGGCGAGGACGAGATCCGACAGGAGGACCAGCTCCTCACGGACGAGGGCGTGCCCTCGACCGAGATGGTCGCTGACTGGGACGCCACCACAGCCACAGGTACCGCCGTCCACGAACTGAGTCAGTACCCGGTAGGGGCGCTGAGCCTGGCATCGGGAGCGACGCTCTCCGAGGACAACTACCTGTCGCTGAACGGCACGACGGCATACGCCTCAACCACCGGTCCGGTAGTGGATGAGACCGGCTCGTTCACCGTGACGGCGAAGGCGATGCTGGACAGCAACGCCTTGGCGGGCAAGCCCGCTGGATACCGGGCTTATGTGGTGAGCCAGCAGATCGGTGGCAAGGAAGCCTCATGGTCGTTGTGGGCAGAGAAGGGCAGTAACGGAACGTTCCTGTGGAGGTTCGGGCGCACCGCGGTCAATGCCTCAGGGGCCGCCACGTCCACAGCTGCCGTGACTTCGCTGGAGCCCGCAGCCCTCGATCAGATGGAGCAGATTACCGGCGTGTTCGACGCGCAGGAGCAGACCGCGGACGGGGTCGGCCACGGCAGCCTACACCTGTATGTGAAGGGTCCTCTGGAAGAGCCCAGAACGGGCCAGCCAGACTTCCCGCAGGCCGCCCAGGGCACCGGTGAGCTCGCTGCGGGGCGCGGTATCAAGGCCGGTGTGACGGACTATCTGGCCGGCGGTTTGGCCGAGGTCCGGGTGTGGGTCGGTGCGATGACGGCGAACCAGGTCAACGATGTGATCCTGCACCCGCAGCCCACCGTATAGCGCGATTTTTCCGGGGGCGCCCACCGGGTGTGGGCGCCCCCATCTTCAGCACGTTCGTCAGAACTTTGGGGCCCAGCCGATACGGGGCGGGGCGTGGTGAGACGTGCGGCCGGCAGGCCGCGGGCGGGGTGGTGTGACGATGCGACAGTTCAAGGTGGCAGTGACGTCCCGGGGTGGTTTCACCAGACGTGGCAAGAGACGATGGACCGGGAGGATCGCCGTCGTGGCCGGGTTCGCCCTGCTGCCGGGCTTGCTCGCGGCACCTGGTATCGCCGCGACTCCGGGCCCGGTGGGGCGCCCGGAGCTACCGGCTCCCCACGTGACGGACGTCGTCCCCCATAAGCACCGGGACACCAAGACAGACCGGCAGGTGGCGGCTGCTGAGAAGGCCGACCGGGCCGACGCCGCCCGGGCACGCGCGGACCAGAACCGCACCGTGACCTGGCCCAAGGCCGGCACCGCCCGCCTGGCACCTGGCGACGGAGTACACGCCTCTGCAACACCGGGCCATCTGCCGCTGCGTGTCGCGGCACCGCACGCGACCGCACAACGTGCCAAGGCACCTGCGGCTTCCGCGGTGACTGTCGACGTCCGTGACCAGACCACCGCGCAGAAGGCCGGCGTCAAGGGCGTCGTGCTGACCGCGACGGGCCCGGCCGAAGGCGGCGCCACCGAGCTGACAGTCGGCTACTCCAGCTTCGCCTCCGCCTACGGCGGCGACTGGGCCGGACGTCTGCGCCTGGTGCAGTTGCCAGCGTGTGCGCTGACAACTCCTGAGAAGGCCGCGTGCCGTACCCAGAAGGTGCTGCATTCGGCCAACGACCGCAATGCCGAGTCGGTGACAGCGCAGCTGTCCCTTCCCGCGGCCGCTACGGCTGACGCGTCTGCTGGCGCGCAGGTGGTGCTCGCCCTGACGGCTGGCACGCAGTCGAGCACGGGCGACTACAAGGCCACCCCGCTGTCGTCCTCGTCCACGTGGAACGCCGGGGGCAGCTCGGGGTCGTTCACCTGGTCCTACCCGCTGCGGGTTCCGCCCGCTGCGGCCGGACCCGCCCCGGACCTGTCGATCTCCTACGACTCCGGCAGCATCGACGGCCGCACCGGCAACACCAACAACCAGGGCACGTGGATCGGTGAAGGCTTCGACCTCACCTCCTCCTACATCGAGCGCAAGTACGCCAGCTGTGACGACGACGGCGAGACCGGCAAGTACGACCTGTGCTGGAAGTACGACAACGCCTCCCTGGTGCTGAACGGCAAGGCCACCGAGCTCGTCAAGAACGACTCCAACGGCATCTGGCACCTGAAGGACGATGACGCCTCCCAGGTGATCCACAACACCGGTGCCGACAACGGCGACGACGACGGCGAGTACTGGGTAGTCGTCACCGGTGATGGCACGAAGTACGTCTTCGGCAAGAACAAGCTCCCCGGTGCCGGAGCCGCCGACAGCACCAACTCGGCTTGGACCGTTCCGGTCTTCGGAAACAACAGCGGCGAGCCGGGGTACTCCAGCGGGACCAGCTTTTCCGGTCGTGACAAGAAGCAGGCTTGGCGGTGGAACCTGGACTACGTCGTGGACACCCACGACAGGGCCATGACCTACTGGTACGCGGCCGAAACGAACTTCTATGCCAAGAACGGCGTCGATAACCCCGGCACTGAGTACGTTCGCGGCGGTTACCTGAAGGAGATCCGCTACGGCCAGCGCGCCGGCACCATGTTCTCCGGCACCCCGGCCTACTCCGACAAGGTCGTCTTCACCGTCGACGAGCGCTGCGAATCCGGCTGCGACACCCTGGATGAAAGCCACCGCGACAACTGGCCCGACGTGCCGTTCGACGCGATCTGCAAGGACGGCGACGCCTGCACCGGCAACGCCAGCCCGGCTTTCTTCACCCGCAAGAAGCTGACCGGCATTACGACCTCCTTCTGGGACACCTCCCTCGCCACCGACGCCTACTCGCAGGCCGACAGTTGGAGCCTGAAGCAGGAATACCTTGACCCCGGTGACACCAGCGACAGCTCCGACCAGAGCCTGTGGCTGGACGAAATCAAGCACACCGGCAAGCGCGGCACCGACCTGTCCCTGCCGCCGGTGACGTTCACCCACACCTGGCTGACCAACAGGGTCGACGGCGTCGACGGAAAGCTGCCGCTGTACAAGCCGCGCCTGAAGAGCATCACCTCCGAATCGCGCGCGAAGACCGTCGTCAGCTACGCCGACCAGGACTGCGTCGCCGGGCAGACGATGCCCAAGCCCGACAGCAACACCCGCCGCTGCTACCCCGTTTATTGGGCGCCCGCAGGCGGCGACCCGGAGCTGGACTGGTTCCACAAGTACCCGGTCACCGCAGTCAGCACCACCGACACCACCGGTGGCGGCGTGAGTGTTGCCCACACCTACAGCTATTCCGGTGGCGGGGCCTGGCACTACAACGACGACCCGATGACGCCGGAGAAGGAGCGCACCTGGTCGCTGTGGCGGGGCTATGAGAAGGTCACCCACCTCACCGGTGACCCGGGCGGCGCCCAGTCCAAGGACGTCACCGTCTACCTGCGCGGCATGGACGGCGACCGCGTCCTCGACGCGGACGGAAAGCTGGACCCCACCAAGCGCAAGACCGTCACGGTAACCGGCATCAAGGCCGCGGAGATCACCGACAGCGACCAGTACGCGGGCTTCGTCCGCGAGTCCGTCGCCTATGACGGCTCCAGCGAAGTCTCCGGCACCATCAACGACCCCTGGTCCCAGCGCACGGCCACCCAGCACAAGTCCTACGCCGACACCGAGGCGTACTTCGTGCGGACCGGCGCCAGCCACGCCCGCACCAATATCACCAGCGGCGTCACCCCCTACGACCGGGTCCGCACCACCGTCACCACCTACGACAACCTCGGCATGCCCATCAAGGTCGAGGACAAGGGCGACGACTCCAAGACCGGCGACGAGAAGTGCACCCGCACCTGGTACGCCCGCAACACCAGCGGCATCACCGCCCTGGTCTCCCGCACCCGCGTGGTGGCGCGCAACTGCGGCATCGACGAGGTGGACCTGAACCTGCCGGCCGACTCCACCGCCGCCGGTGACGTCATCTCCGACACCGCCATTGCTTACGACACCACCACCTGGTCCGAGACCCAGACCCCCACCAGGGGCAATCCCCAGTGGACCGGCCGGGCCAATGGCTACACCACCGCCGACGCCCCGACCTGGCAGAAGGTGGCCACGACCACCTTTGACGACCTCGGCCGCCCGAAGGTGGTCAAGGACACCAACGACCAGACCGTCTCCACCACCAGCTACCTGCCCGTGGAAGTGGGCCCGCTGACGTCATCGACGACCGCCGACGCCAACACGTTCGCCACCACGACCACGGTGGACCCGGCATGGGGATTGCCGCTGACGGTCACGGACGCCAACACCAAGGTCACCGAGAACGAGTACGACGCGCTCGGCCGCGTCAGCAAGGTCTGGCTGCCGAACCTCCTGCGGAGCCTGGACAAGCCGCCCACCTACGTATACGCCTACCACCTGGCCACCAGCGACACCGACGACTCGTGGGTCTCCACCGGCAATATCAAGGCCGACGGCGGCGGCTACAACACCACCTACGAGATCTACGACGCACTGCTGCGCTCTAGGCAGGTGCAATCCCCGTCCCCGGTCGGCGGACTGCTCGTCGCCGAGACCCTCTACGACACCCGCGGACTGGCGGTGTACGCCGGCTCGGACATCTACGACAACGCCGCCGCCCCGTCCGGCAGCCTGGTCGAGATTGATGCCGGGCAGGCCCCCGTCTCCACCCAGACCACCTACGACGGCGGCGGCCGCGCCACCAAGGTGGTCACGAAGACCTCCACCACCACCCGCTGGACCAGCACGACCACCTACGCCGGTGACACCGTCACCACCACGCCCCCCGTTGGGGACACCGTGACCCCGGGCGACGGCCAGGCTGTCGCTACCGTCACCAACGCTCTCGGTCAGACCACCGAACGCCGCGAGTACGACGCCCCGAAGCCCGCCGGGGCGCACTACATCACCACCGGCTTCACCTACTTCCCCGGCGGTCAGCAAAAGACCGTCACCGGCCCGGACGCCACATGGTCGTACACCTACGACCTGTTCGGCCGCCAAGTCACCGCCACCGACCCCGACAAGGGCAAGTCCACCACCGACTACAACGAACTCGACCAGGTCGCTTCCACCAAGGACGCCGCGAACCGCGTCCTGCTGTACGAGTACGACAAGGTCGGCCGCCAGCGGAAAATGTGGAGCGGCACCAAAACCGATGCGAACCTGCTTGCCGCCTGGGACTACGACACCCTCGCCAAGGGCCAGCAGGACTCCGCCACCCGGTATGAGGGAGGCCTGAACGGCAAGGCCTACACCAAGAAGGTCACCACCTACGACAGCCTCTATCGGGCCACCGCCACCCAGCTCTCCCTGCCCGCCAATGACCCGCTGTTCGCCGCGGGAGTCCCGAGCACGCTGGCCTTCGGCACCTACTACAACCTCGACGGCACCATCCAGGGCACCACGGAACCCGCCGTCGCCGGCCTTGCGTCCGAGGTCATCTCCAACACCTACAACGCCCTCGGTCTGCAGCTGACATCCAAGGGCACCAGCGGCTACCTGCAGCGCGCCGCCTACACCCCCCTCGGGGACCTGCAGCAGCTCACTCTCGCCAAGTCCCCCGCTGACAACCAGCTCTACGTCACCAACTCCTATGAGCCCGGCACCCGCCGTCTCATCGAGTCCCTGGTCACCGACGACATTCACGCGTACTACTTGCAGGACCTCCACTACAAGCAAGACGACGCCGGCAACGTCACCTCCATCTTCGACACCACCGACCTCGGCGGCATCAGCAAAACCGACAACCAGTGCTTCACCTACGACGGCTACCGCCGCCTGACCGAATCCTGGACCCCCGCCACCGCAGACTGCGCCACCACCGGCCGCACCACCGCCAACCTCGGCGGCGCAGCCCCCTACTGGTCCAGCTATCAGTACAACGACGCCGGACTGCGCACCAAAGAGACCAGCCACGCCACCGCCGGTAACACCACCGGCGACTACACCTACAGCCCCACCAAGCCCCACCAACTGACGTCGACCAAAACCACCAAGCCCGACAACACGTCCAGCACCCAGACCTACCTTTACGACACCACCGGCAACACCACGCTCCGCCCCGCAAGCCAAACCCTGGACTGGAACACCGAAGGCAAGCTGTCCCGCACCACCACCGAAGCAGGACAGATCACCGGCCTGTCCGGTAAGTGCCTCGCCATCCAGGGAGGCGCCACCACCGACGGCACCCCCGTCGAGATCACCACCTGCAACACCAGCGACGCCCAGAAGTGGCGCTTGAAGAGCGACGGCACCTTCCAGGCCCTCGGTATCTGCGCCACCCCCACCGGTACCGCCTCCGGTGCCGCCGTACAGATCAAGGCCTGCAGCGCCGGCAACGCCGCCCAGCAGTGGACGCAGCGCGACGACGGCAGCCTGTACAACCCCAACTCCGGCATGTGCCTCGCCGTCCCCGGCGCCGACGCCACCGACGGCAAGGACCTGCAACTCGCCACCTGCAACGTCACCGCGGCCCAGACCTGGACCATCACCAAGCAGACCAAGTACCTCTACGACGCCGACGGCCAACTCCTTATCCGTCGCGCCGCCGCCGACGGTGAAACCGTCCTCTACCTCGGCGCAACGGAAGTCCACCTCAAGACCTCCGGCACCACCAAGACTCTGACCGGCAACCGCTACTACACCGCCGCTGGCCAGACCATCGCCGTCCGTACCGTCAGCGGCGGCACGAACAAGGTCACCTTCCTCGCTGGCGACAACCACGGCACCTCCAGCATCGCTTTCGAAGCCGGCGCCTCCACCTTCACCAAGCGCTACACCACCCCCTTCGGCACCTCCCGCGGCACCAAACCCACGACCTGGCCCGACGACAAGGCCTTCCTCGGAGCCCCCGCCGACTCCACCACGGCTCTCACCCACATCGGCGCCCGCGAATACGACCCCACTATCGGCCGCTTCCTCAGCATCGACCCCGTCCTCGAGACCGATAAGCCCCAGACCCTCAACGGCTACACCTACAGCGCGAGCAACCCGGTCACTTTCTCCGACCCCACCGGTACGGTCCTTGACGACGGCTCCGGCGGCCACGGCAGCACCCACTACCAGGGTGCCAGCTGGGGTGAATGCCCGAAGGGGAGCAGCTGCGCCAAGGGCGGCAAAGCCGGCACCGCGCCCACCAGCAGTGACGGAAACACCGGCAGCGGCAGTGGACAGCCTGGGTTGGACATCGAGACGGTCATCAAGACCACGGATATGGGTGACCCCTATTACGGTCCGCAGCCGCAGGTAAACTGGTTCTACAGGGTACTCGGCGAAATCCTTTCCGGCCCCACTTGTAATCCCGGATATCCATGCGACGTGAGTCCCTATAGTGTCGCCGTAGTCCCCATTCCTGAGGGGCCGGCTGGTGCTCGGTTGCCTGGATTTGGACGTTATCTCTCCAATATGCGTAATGTGCGCTGGCCGGCGGGAGAGGATGTTCCGGGAAATGCACGCGGAGCCCAACTCAGGTTCCCGCACCTCAGACACTTCCTTGCCGGTGTGGCCCACAGCGGGCCCAAGAAGGAAAATAGTGTTGTACTGCGTGGCCATGAAAAGCTTGTAGAAATAGATATCTGGATGATCGCGGAGGGTAAGGCTGAGCTATTGGATTCGGGCAACTCTTACAGCGTGAATGGTCGAGTTTATCGCGTCGAAGGTGAGGGTACCGTCTATCCTGTGCGCGGCAATGGGATCGAGCCGATGACCCCCAATGAATACGCCGCTCTTGTGCAGATCGCAAAAGCTAAGGGAGATCTGAATAATGCCACGCAGCTTACCAGAAATCCTAGATTTTACAATAATCCTGAAGCTGTCAAAAAGGCTGCGGAGATTTTCGGTGGTACGTTTCAACAATGATCTATGACCTTATGACCGTCGGTGGGCCTGAGCCTGCACTGATGGCCGTCGCTATAGCGGCAGTCGTCGGAGTGGCGGTGGACGACGTTGACCTCGGGCATGTCGATGCCGATCCCGACGGGCGAGCTTGGGATTCCCTGGTCGTTTGTACCTATGGACAGCGGTCGGGAGACGTAACTTGGGCACTGGAAATATATGTCCGAGACGAGGTGCGTGATCAGCCGTCGGAACGAGATTTCTCCCAGAAGCTCGCATTCGAGCTGAGGACGGCCATTCTGTTTTCTGCCGAAGGGGTGCGTCCGAGTGCATATTGGGTGGCCACCCCAGAGGGTGTGACGGCGCGTGTTCGGCTCTATGAGTCTCATGATGATCCATCACGACATTTTATCGACTTGGTGGAGGCATCTATCCCTGAGCTGCCCCACGTGTCAGTGGCACGGATTCCAGAAGCCGTATCTGACCTCGTCGTCGAAACTCCCGTTACGGACACTTTCAAGGAATGTCTGGCCAGTCTGCGCGGACCGCGTAGACCCATCGAGCTGGGAACTCCCGAATTCCGTGTCAGTGATGCAATGGGGGCTTGGGAGATGATGATCAGGATGATGTCCGACGATTGGCGGCCGGCTGGCTGGTATCCTGAAGGGCTTTACCGGCAACGCCTTGAGGCACGTGATGAGATCGGCCGATCTGCGCTAGAGCTCCCCGAGGAAGCTAGGGAACTCGTAGGCCAGTCGTTGCAGGCTCTTGACGATGCCTTCAGGCGGCTGACTGTGGAGGATGTCGAATGCGTGGTCATTCGTACGCTAAAGGGTCAATGCGCAGTGGGGGAAAACCTTGGATGGTGGTGGAGTAGGAGACCGGAACCGCTGCCTTGGCTTTGACGTGTTCTGACCGCTAGTGTTCTGCGTCGTTGATTCGGTTCAGATATTCGGCAAGGCGTTCGAAGATTTCGTCTGTGGTTTTCGTTCAGACGAAGGACTTCGGATCGCCGTTCCAGGTCTGGATCCAGGCGCGGATGTCCTTCTCCAAGACCTGGATTCTCTTGTGGACGCCTCACCGTATCTGTTGGGTCGTCAGTAGCCCGAACCGCCGCTCGATCTGGTTGAGCCAGGAACTGCTGGTGGGGGTGAAGTACACGTGGAACCGCGGTCGGGCAGCCTGCGTGGGCTGCTTCTGGCGCTCCTGCCTGCCGCGGTCTTCCCCGTGCTTGTGGTGTATGGGACCGGCAGCTTCCGCCTCCTGGCGGTCAGGAGTGCTCTGGCGCTGGCCTAGGCCGTGAGCAGGGCGTCGGAAATCAAGGTCGGTTGCCGCGCCCGCCGATCCGCGTCGCGCCCCGCCCGCGACGAGCGTGTGTGACGGGCGTCTTGTCCGACTGTCCGGCACCGGGTTGGCCGCCGCGTACGGGCATCCCGTGCGGTCAGCCCGGGGTGTCGGGTGTGACGGTGAGCCTTGAGTCGCTGCGGACTATGGCGGCGAGGAACCACCCAACCTCAGTTCTCTATGAGTGGCTGGCGCCAATACCCGCAAGCGCTGAACGGAGTTGCCAGCACGAGGTGGGACGAGGGAGGCGGACCTACGGTCGAACTCGGCGTCCAATGGAGAAGTCAATGTCTCGCTGGAGTTGCCAGGGGTCATTTGGCCAGTGCGCAGGGTGATAACGCGTTTTCAGGACGGGCCTGAGGAAGGCTTGGTAGCTTACGTTGCGTCCATTCGTTGAAATCAGCAGCCGATCGCGGAAGTGCTGTTGCCGACGGTGAGACTCGCGCCTTCACCGAACTGACGGCATAACTGCCTTGGTCAGGCGTAGCCGTCGTAGGTCTTCTTCCATCGCCTACGGTGCGTGCTGTCGCCCTGGCCGGCACCGTTGACGCTGATCAGCGACGTCAACGATGCGCCGTTGTTCCGTAAGCCCAGGTGGTCCCGGTGCACGGCGAGGATGCCGTGCTCGAGTGCGAACGCCTGGGACGGGCGGCTGAACCGCGTCGTGGTCACGAAGATGGCCACCTCGGCCCGGAAGTGCACCCGCGCGCCCAGCAGATCCCGCAGCTCCCGGCTCGCGATTGCGCTGCTCGGCGTGTACCGCTTGCACTGGATCACCATGGTCCGTCCGTCGGGCAGGCGCCCCACCACATCCGCGCCATTGTCGCCGGACCCGCCGACCCTTCGCACCTCGAGGCAGCCGTCTCGACGGCACAGCTGCGCGACCAGGTCCTCAAACTCGGTCCCGGACATCGCGTCCACTTCGGCCAGCGTGCGATGCCCCGCCTTGACCGCGTCCTCCTGCCGCCACATGCGGTCACTGCTGCGCAGCCGCCGGTCGGTCCGCCACAACCGCCACGCCAGCGTCCCGGCGGAGCCGAGAAGCACGGCCGCCAGCGCGTACGGCCAGACCACCGACCACCACGCCACCAGCACGACGAGCAGCACCGACCCGGCCACTGCAGTTGCTGTCTTCTGCGCGTCGCGTCGCTTGCGCGCCGCAGTCCGGAGCCTCTGCCGACCAGGCATCAGTACGTCCCCCTCCCGCCCCTGCCGATGAGTGTGACCGGTCACGATGGAACGTGAAGGGCGCCGTGTGCGAGCAGACGCTGGCACCGGCACCGCTGGCGGTAGCGGGCACTACGCCAGGCCCGGTCACTCCCGGGTAGGCGTCGGCAGTGTGGTGGCTGGCCGCTGCGCGGCACGTCTTCCGCGGCGCACCGGGGACCTGATGGCGCTGGGACTTCGGGGTAGTCCGACAGGTAGCGGCAGGCCCTGGATTGCCATCTCCCGGCGCTGTAGGGCCGCTGACCGCAGACTCAGCAGTTGCCGGGCGCTGGTGTCCTGCGAAGCCGGGATGAAGCCGGGATAGACGTCGATGATGGATGCTGCCGTCTGCCAGTCCCGCTCGCCGGTATCGGGCGGCGGCATGACGAGTGCTGCACCCTCGAAAGCGGACAGCTCGGCGAAGAGGGAGAGGCGCTCGGCGGGAAGCCTTGCCAGCCATCGCTTCATGGCGACGGCCTGACGCGGACGGTCCTGGAACTGCCTGCCCAGCCGCCGCAGTCTCTTGGCGAATTGACGAGCCAGCGGCCGGCTGATGATCCCGGCGATAGCGTGAGCCTGGGCGAGTTCCGCGTTCGTGAGGAATGCGTTGAGGTCGCCGGGTGCCGGTCCGGTTTCGGAGCCCATAGGGCCTCCCTTCGAAGATGCTGATAGTTGACGGGCCCGCGCCGACTTGGCCGGGCGGCGCAGGATCGGTATCGGTGGCAGGTCACGCTCCGTTCGTGCTCAAGCCGTCTGATGGCGTGCCGCGAGTGTTCAGGTCTGCTCGAAGAGCGCGTCGTCGTGCCAAAAGAAGTCGGTGTCGAGCTCTTCGGCCCCGGCTGCGAGTGGCTCCCTATGCAGGTAGGTCGTCTCGCTGGCCGATCCGACGAACTCGCAGGGCTCGGGAACCGCGGCGGCGTGACCGGTGACATCCATGCAAGCCCGGCAGACATCGGCGAGGCGCCAGATGCGACCGCCGCCGCTGCAGCTCAGCAGTATGAAGATCGTTCCATCGCAGCCGCGGTGGCGTGGATGCCAGGGGCAACCGAGCTCGCCGCACTTACAGGTCCGCAGATGGCCGGGAAGCGGCTCGGCGCGGGCGTGCTCGGCCAGATGGTTCACGACGACTTCCCGCGTTGTCGTGGGCCCGGGATCAACCGGGACACGGCCGCACTGCGGGCAAGCCAAGGTCCGTCCGTCAGGGCTGGGCCGGACCTCAAGCGTCCAGGTGCGCCTGACCGTGCGGAAGACCACGTCGTGCCCCATGAAAAGCGGCCCTCCCTGCTTTGCGGTGAGTGGTTTCGTCGGTCTCCCATGAGGTCGGGGGAGTGCCGGTGGCGGCACACGGTAGTGCAGACCTCTGCCCTGTCCGCTGGCGGAAAACTAGGAGTAGTTGCCCTGCTTCTGACCTGGTAGTTCTCAGTTTCACTGGGTGATCTTGACTTGGCGTGGGTGGTTCTGCGGGTGGAGGCGCGTGTGATCTAGCTGGGGTTTCACGCGGTTGTGCAGTTTTGTTGGTAGCGCTCAGTTTGGTTGGTCCGCCTTAGAAGGTGTTGTCTTTCCGAAGGCGGTAGCTGCGTTTCCGCTGGTCAGGCATGATTTCGGTGGCTCGGCGGCAGGGATGACGCGTCGTGTCATTTCTTCGCGTGGGGTGTCAGATGCCGTCGGTGTTGGGGCTGTTGGAGGAGCGGGAGCGTGCTGCCCGTCAAAGGGTGGAGATCCTGCAGGCCGAACTGCAGGACGCCGAGGCCACGTGGTAGCGGTTCGTGACCGCCCGCGAGACGGTCGGCCAGGTCCTGGCGGAACCGCGCGGACGCGAGAATGTGCCCGCTGCCGCGTCCGACGAACGGCCCGTGCCGGTGGCGGGTGCGGTGCCCGGTTCGGTGGTGCCGGCATGGCGGGCAGGCCTCGACCCGGCGGTGCTGGCGCCGGACTACCGGCGGCTCATGGACATCCTGGCCGGCCGGGACGGGGAGGCGATGGACTGCCGGCAGCTCGCCGCGGCGCTTGGGCTCGCGCCGGTGCCGGCGAAGGTCGAGGGCGTGCGGTCGAAAGCCAAGCGCCTGGTCGTGCGGGGCTGGCTGGTCGAAGAGAATCCGGGGATGTTCAGCGTCCCCGCCGGGCGAGCCGGCGGCTCATGACCATGCTCATCGACCAGTGGATCATCGCTTCGGCGCTGTCGGTGCGGGTCTCGTAGTCGCGGGCCGGGCGGCGAGAGCGCATCAGCCACGCGAACGTCCGCTCCACCAGCCACCTTTTGGGCAGCACGGTGAACCCGCGGGTGTGGTCGGTGCGCTTGACCACGGTCAGCGCGATCCGCCAGACAGCGCGGGCGACGTCGACCAGATGCCCGGTGTAACCGCCGTCCGCCCATACGCACGAGATGCGCCAGTGCCGCTCGCGCAGCCGGGCCAGGAGACCGCCAGCGGCCTCACGGTCGGTCACCGAAGCGGCCGTGACCATCACGACCAGTAGCAGTCCGAGGGTGTCCACCACGATATGGCGCTTGCGTCCGTTGACCTTCTTCCCTCCGTCAAAGCCCCTGCTGGCGGCCGGAACCAACGCCGCCCCTTTGACCGACTGCGCGTCGATGATGCCCGCGGTCGGCTCTGGATCGCGGCCCTCGACCTGGCGGACGCGGTCGCGCAGCCGGTCGTGCAGTTCACCAATCAGGTCCCGGTCCCGCCACCGTCGCCAGAACGCGTAGACGCGTTCCCACGCGGGGAAGTCCGCGGGCATCGACCGCCAAGTGATACCGCCCGCGACCAGGTAGCGGACCGCGTCGAGCATCTGCCGATGGCAGTAGCCCTCCGGCTGCCCGCCCCTGCCCTCCATCCACCCCGG
>NZ_JBHWGA010000067.1:27097-41481 GCF_042733315.1 Streptomyces sp. NPDC059718 | reverse complement strand
CTTCGTCGTCGCGGGGGCGCGTTCCGGGGCGGGCACCCGGTGCCGGCCACGGAACGGGCGTCACTCCGTGCGGAGCGAGGTCAGCGGCACCTGCAGCGCCATCACCTCGCTGCCCCGTCCGGCGGTCCAGCCGCGGCCCGCGTGGGGTGCCACGCGGGTGACGGCGTGCGGGAGCCGTACGCCGATCAGGTCTCCCTCGGTGATGCTCTTCGGCCCCAGCAGCAGTCCGCGGCGGGCCTTGCGGGCACTGGACATCCAGCCGCTCATGCCGCCCTGGACGCCGTCGGCGGTCGCCGCGTAGACGAGGCCGAGGCCCTGGTCCCGGCCGGACACCGTGATCTCCTTGAGGAGCTTGTCGGCGCCGGACATCGCCAGCAGGTCGGCGTCGTCGACCATCACCACCCGCGGTCCGGGCAGCGCGGCGAGCGCGGAGCGCACCGCCTCCTCGGTCGGCTCGCTGTCGGTGATCACCCGCACGGTGGTGTGCCGGCTGAGCGCCCGCAGCGGGGACTCACGCGGGGTGAGGACGACCAGTGAGGTGCCGCCCGCGAGCAGCGAGACCGCCAGCGAGGCCAGGGTGTTGCTGCGCCCGGACCCGGTGGGGCCGATGACGCCGAACACCGCGGACGCGCCCGCGAGGTCCACGCCGACCGGTTCGCCCTCGTCGCCGCCGATGCCGAGCAGCCCCCACAGGGGCCGCCGCTGCTCGGCGGACACCTTGTCGTAGACGTCGGCGAACTCGGCCGACCGCGGCAGCGAGGCCACCGTGAAGGGGCGCCGTGCCTGGGGCACCCGCGCGTCGCGCTTGAGCGCGGCGGCGCCGATCTTGCGGAGCGCCTCGACCTGCTCGGTGCCGCCGCCCGGGGCGAGCAGCGCGACCTGGGTCTCGGTACCGGTCAGGACGTGCCACCCGCGGCCCGGCGGGATGTCCGCGGGCAGCTTGGCCGGCTTCATGCCGATGGCCTGGACGTCGGAGCGGTCGCCGGGCCGCAGCAGCAGCCTGTGGTCGTTGTGGGCCGCCATGCGGCCGCCCAGCAGGGAGCGTTCCGAGGTGCCGATGAAGTGGATGCCCGCGCCGGCGCCCTCGCGTACCAGGCGGACCATGTCCTGGTACATGTGGCTGTACTCGTGCTCGTCGAGCATGGCCGACAGGGCGTCCCAGCCGTCGACCAGCAGCAGGATGTGCGCGGGGCGTTCCGCCTTCGGCAGCACCTTGCGCAGTTCGCCGATGCCGGTGGCGTTGTGCTGCTGCGCCAGTTCCTGGCGGTTGACGAGTTCCTGGTTGAGGCGGCGCAGCAGCCGTTCCAGCCGTTCGGTGTCGTGCCGGGGGACGATGCCTCCGCAGTGCGGGAGCGTGGTGAGCGCGGCCAGGCCGCCGCCGGCCGCGTCGATGCCGTAGAAGTGCACGTCGGCGGTGCTCTGGTGGCGGGCGGCCGAGCCGGCCAGGGTGCGCAGCACCTGGGTGCGGCCGGACCGGGGCGCGCCGATGACGTACAGGTGGCCGAAGCTGCTGAGGTCCGCGGCGGCCACGTGCCGCTGCTGCAGCTGCGGCACGTCCTCCAGGGCGTACGGGATGAGCAGGCGTCCCTCGCGGACGGGGTTCATCGCGTCGAGGTCGTCGAGCAGGACCCGGCGCTCCAGCGCGGGAAGCCAGGGGCTGGGCTGCGGGGTGTAGTCCTCCAGCCGGTCCACGGCCGTGCGGATCTCGTCGACCAGGATCCGCAGGTCGGTGGGGGCGGGCGCCTGGGCGCTCTGGGTGAGGACGACTTCGGACGCGGCCGGTGCCGCGGCGCGTCCGAGGGCGTCCCAGGACAGTTCCGCCGCCACGACGGGCTTGCGGGCGCCGCTGTCGGCCTCGGTCTCCTCGTCGGTCTTCGGCCGCGGCCGCTCGGCGCCGACCCAGGCGGTCTGGAAGGGCTCCGCGGACTTCGGGCCGCGCCGCACCAGGGCGCGGCCGGGGGTGGTGGCGGAGATGTCGACGGCGTCCGTGACGTCGATGACGTCCTGGCTCTCGGACTGGTCGGTGACCCGCAGCGCTATCCGGAGGTTGGTGTTGGCCCGGATGTCGGCGGTCACCACACCGGCGGGACGCTGGGTCGCCAGGACCAGGTGGATGCCGAGCGACCGGCCGCGCTGGGCGATGCTGATGAGGCCGGGCACGAAGTCGGGCACCTCGCGCACCAGGGTGGCGAACTCGTCGATCACCAGCAGGAGCCGGGGAAGCGGCGCGAGCGTGGGGTCGGCGGCGCGCTTGGCCTGGTACTCGGGGAGGTCCTTGGCGTTGGCGGCGGCGAGGACGTGCTCCCGGCGCATCAGCTCGGCGCCGAGCGACTCCAGGGCACGTTCGACGAGGTGGGCGTCGAGGTCGGTGACCATGCCGAGGGTGTGCGGGAGCTGCGCGCACTCCTTGAAGGCGCTGCCGCCCTTGTAGTCGACGAGGACGAAGGTCAGTTCGTCGGGCCGGTTGGCGGCGGCGAGGGAGGCGACGAAGGTCTGCAGCAGTTCGGACTTGCCGGAGCCGGTGGTCCCGGCGACCAGTCCGTGCGGACCGTCCTGGACGAGGTCGAGGGAGAACGGGCCCTCGAAGCCGCTGCCGAGCACGAAGGAGGTGGTGGAGGGCCGGGCTCGCCAGCCCGCCAGGATCGTGTCGGCGCTGGGCGGTTCCTGGTTCAGCAGGTCCAGCAGCTTCACGCGCTGCGGCAGTCCCGCGTCGTGCTCGGGGCTGACGTCGCGGACCGGCGCGACGGCGCGGGCGACCTGCTCGCACCACTCGGGCGTGACCTGGTCGGCGCGGACCGCCGGGACGTCGGGCGTGCCGGGGCGCTTGACGGTGAGCCGGCCGGCCTCGGCGAGCACCACTCCGGTGCTCTCCTCGGGCAGCAGCCGCTCCTGCTCGTCGAGGCAGACGCTGAAGACGCGGGTCGCCGGGCCCTCGGTGAGGACCTGGACCATACCGGGCACGTCGCGCAGCCGCCGGGCGCCGTCGGCGATGACCAGGATGTCGGGGCCGATGACGGCGGCGTTGCGGTCGTAGGTCGTGGCCCGCTTGCGGACCTGGATCTGCGCGACCAGTTCCGAGACGCGGGCCGCGGTCGACTCGGGGTCGTTGCCGATGAGGACGAGCGGGCCGCCGGGCGCCGCGGGCCGCACGTGCGGGAGCCAGCGCACCCAGGCCCAGTCGTCGGCGCGCCCCGGATCGGTGAGCAGCACGATCCGCAGGTCGCGGGGGCTGTGGAGCACCGCCGCCTGCACCGCCATCCAGCGGGCGAGCGGCTGCACCTCGGCCGCGGGGCCCGCCACGCCGACCACGCCGTGGCCGCTGAGGTCCACGCCGATCGGGGCGTCGGGGATGTTCCAGCGGATGGTGCGGTGGTTCTCGTCGCGGGCCGGGTCCTCGAGTTCGCGCAGCGAGGGCTGGTCGGCGGTGCCCAGGCGCAGGACGAGGTGGTCGGGGTCGTGGCGGCGCCGCTCCCACAGCCGGCTGCCCGGCCCGGTGGCCATCAGGGCGACGGCGGCAGGGTCGGGGCCGGTGACGTGGCGTACCCGGCGCTCGCGGGCGACGGCCTCGCGGACGCCGTCCTCGACGGCGGCGCGCCGCCGGTTGTACTGCCGGTCCGCCTCCTCGTAGTCCTTGCGGGCGGTGCGGCGGCCGGTGACCCAGTTGGAGACCATCATCATCGGGCCGAGCGCGATGAAGACGACGAAGTAGTACGACTTGAAGATCGCGACCATGAAGAAGCCCATGATCACGGGGGCGATCATCATGGCCGCGGGGAAGGGGCGCTTGCCCGGGGCCGCGGGCGGCGAGGGCAGCCGGACCCGCTCGCCGTCCAGGTGCGGGGCGATCCGCGGCGGGCGGTTGTAGTCGATGCCGAAGCCGTCCGCGGACTGGGTGACCGCGGCGTCCGCCTCGACCGGCGCGCTCATCCGCAGCAGGACGGAGCCC
Organism: Streptomyces sp. NPDC059718; assembly: GCF_042733315.1. Classification (NCBI taxonomy): domain Bacteria; kingdom Bacillati; phylum Actinomycetota; class Actinomycetes; order Kitasatosporales; family Streptomycetaceae; genus Streptomyces; species Streptomyces sp. NPDC059718. Next base: position 37,535 of record NZ_JBHWGA010000067.1, on the reverse strand, counting down.
ACGGTCAGGTCCTCGCCGGGCGGCCACGGCACGGGCTGTCCCGGGGCGGCGGTCCGCTCGGTGGTGACGCGCTGCGGGCGGGTGCGGCGCAGCGCGGTGACGGCGTCGTCCGGCGGGGGCGCGGCGACCCGGCCGCGCACCTCGTCGCCGGGCGCGGTACGGGTGCGGTGCCAGTGTGCGGAGCCGTCGGCACCGACCGTCACCCACAGCCCGCCCTCGGGGACGCCATGGCCTTCGAGGCGGATCGCGCACAGTGGTCCGGAGCCGATCTCGTGGCTGCCGAACCCGAGCAGCCAGGTGCGTCCGGCCTGCGGTCCGGAGACCACGTGGACCTCGGCGAGCACCGGCCCGGCGTCGGTCCCGGCGTCGGCGCGGACCCGGTCGGGGTCCGTTCCGGCGGCGCCGAGGCCCAGGACGCCGCCTTCGCGCAGCCCCGCCGAGGCGACGGGCGCGTCCGGGTCGAGCCGGCGGCCGTCGAGGTAGAGGTCGCGGGTGCGCGTCCCGTCCACGGCCTCGGCGAGGTCCGCGACGGTGGTGCGCGGTGGCAGCCCTACGAGGTGGTCGCGGCGCGCACCGTCCGCGCCGTCGACGGTGGTGATGGTGAGGTTCACGGTCTTCCCAGTTCGGGCGTCACGAGGACGAGGAGCGTGCGGTGACGGCGGAGACGCCCGCCGGTCCGAATGCGGTCGGCTCGGCGAGGTCGGCGTCCTCGTCGCCGTGTTCGGTGGCGGCGGGGGCGGGCTCGGGTCGGGGGGCGGTCGCGGAGACGGCCATGGCGGTGGGCGGGAGTCCGGCCTCGACGAGGTCGTCGTCGGCTGAGAGGGTGCCGAGCACCTTCGGCGGGTTCGTACCGGAGCCGCCGTCGTCCCCCGGGACGGGCGGGAGGGTGCCTACCAGCCGGGCGACGGCGCGGGCCAGGGGCAGCGCGTCGATGGTGAGGGCGGGCGGGCCGCCGTGCAGGCGCAGGTGACCGTCCCGGTCCGCTTCCAGGATCAGGGTGCTGTGGTGGGCCACGCCCAGGGTGAGCAGGCGCACGCGGGCCGGCCGGTTGCGCTCCGGTGCCTCGGCGCTCACGGCGTAGCCGGCGTCGAGCCGTTCGAAGACGTCGGTCGGGCCGTCGTGCCGGGGGTGCACCCCGGCGCCGACCACGACGCGACCGGCGGGGAGGCGGGCGTCGAGCTGGGCGGCGAGGGCCTGGAGGACCGCGCGGGCGGTGCGCCGCTCGCCGGTGACGGAGACCGCCGCGGGAACGGCCGTCAGGTCGAGGAGCACCGCGTCGCTACCGGCCCTGCCGAGGCAGACGAGCACGGGGGCCTCGCCGCCGTGCCCGGTCTCCGGTGGGGTGCCGAGGTCGGCGCGACTGATCCACCACAGGCGCGGTTCGGCCGCGTCGCGGGCCCAGGGTTCGGGCAGCGCGCCCTCGCCGTGGCCGTGGGCGACGTACACGCCGACGACGTCGGAGCCGAGGAGCGTCGCGTACGGCCGGGCGCCCGGCCGTTCGGCGGCGGCGCGGCGCAGCGCGGTCGCGGCGTCCGTCCAGCCGGAGGCGTCGCGCAGCAGGCGGGCGAGCACCCGCAGGCCGCCGCGGTGCCGCAGTTGCGTGCGGACGGGCGTGGCGAAGGCGCGTGCGGCCGTCGTCAGTTCGCGCGCGACGCGGCGGCGCAGTGCGCCCCAGCCCCCCTTGCGGCGGACGAGCCAGTGCGCCACCACGACGAGGAGGATCAGCAGGCCGATGAGCGCGATGAGCCGGGTCCAGCCGGCGGGGACGTTCACGCGGCCACTCCGTCCACGCCGCGGCGGGCGAGTTCGGCCCTCAGGGCCCGCACTCCGTGGTGGGTCCGGGATTTGACGGTGCCCCGCGGCACGCCCATCTCGGCGGCGGCGTCGGCCCCGGTCTGGTCCATCACGTGCACCCGGACCACGGCCTCGCGGTGCGCGGGCGGCAGGGCGCTCAGCGCGGCGAGGAGCACGGAACGGTCCTCGACGAGACCGGCGTGGTCGCCGGCGTGGTCGAGCGCGGTGCCCGCGAAGTCCGCGGCGGTGATGCCGACGGGCACGGAGCGGTCGCGACGGCGGTGGTCGACGACCAGGTTGCGGGCGACCCGGAAGAGCCACATACGGACCGGACGCTCGTGCACGTCCAGCCGCCCGGCGCGCTGCAGGGCACGCAGCAGGGTCTCCTGCAGCACGTCCTCCGCGGCATGCACGTCGCGGCCCATGAGGCCGGTGACGAACCTCCGGAGACTGTCCCGCTCGGCGATGATCAGGCTGGCGACAGCACTGTGTTCGTCGGCGCCGCCGGTGTCGTGGTCCGCGAGGATGTCCGCCTCGCCCTCACGACAGTCGGACTCGTTCACACACATGGCGTAAAGATTAAGCTGCTGAACGAGATGCTCTGACCACAGTGTTGGCGCATATTCGATCATTCGCTGTCACACTTGGTGAAATCTTAAACTATTGTTCACCTTGCCGAAATCGAAGGGCGGACGCGCGCCCTACGCTTCCGCGCAGATTCCCGAGCCGACAGGAGACCACGTGCCTCCCCATCCCGATCCACGGGACCCCGAGGTTCTCGACGGGGCCACGCCCCGTTTCGCGGACACCTTCGCCCGACGCCCCTCGCTGCCGCACCGGCGGCTGCTGCCGGACAGGCGGGCGTGGAGCGTACTGGCGACCACATCGGCCGTCATCGGCTGCGCGGTGCTGGTCGTGCCCTTGATGGCGCGAATTGACGTGCTGCCCGACGGGGGCGGCAAGGGTGACCCGGTGGCGGCCGTCGAGCCCAGCGCTTCGCAGAGCGGTGTCCTGCCGGCGTCGCCCGGCACGAACGGAACCAAGAACTCCCCCGCCGGAGGTGGCAACGTCCCGCCGGCCTCCGGGTCCCAGGGAGGCACGAACGCCGGCGGTGCGGCGGGCGGGACCGGCGGCACCGGCGGCGGCCTTCCGGCGGTGGGCGGTGAACCCGGCAGCACCGGAGGCGGCGGGAGCAGCGGGGGCGGCGGCGGTTCGGCCACCGGCGGCGGTTCGACCTCCGGCGGTTCCGGCGGTTCCGGCTCGTCGGGCTCCACATCGGGTTCGTCGGCCGGCCAGCCCACGCCCAGCAAGACGCAGCAGCCCGCCACCGTGCCCGGCCTGCGGATCCGCAGTTCGGAGAGCGGCCGCTGCATCGCGGTCAGCGGCGCGAAGAACAGCACCGGCCGCGACGGCGCCCGGCTGCAGATCCAGGACTGCGACGGCGGCGCCTGGCAGAAGTGGGACTTCCGCTCCGACGGGACCGTACGCGCCTTCGGCATGTGCATGGACCTGGCCGGCGCCTCGTTCACGGACGGTGCGGTCATACAACTGGCCCGCTGCAACGGCGGCTGGGCCCAGCAGTTCAGGCTCAACCCGTCCAGCGACCTGACGAACAAGAACAAGTGCGTCGACGTGCTCGACAAGGGCACGTCCGCCGGCACCCCGCTCCAGCTGTGGACGTGCTACGGGACGAAGAACCAGAAGTGGTACAAGTCCTGACAGACCGCACATGATGCCGTCCCCGCCCCCCTTCGGGGCGGGGACGGCGTTCGCGTTGCGGCGGACGGGGTCGGGGTCGGGGTCGTAGGTCGGCCCGGCCGTCAGCCCCGGCCGTCCGCCAGCACCACCGAGCGCGTCAGGTGGCGGGGCGCGTCCGGGTCGAGGCCGCGTGCGGCACCGAGCGCGGCGGCCAGCCGCTGGACGACGACCAGGTCGGCCAGCGGGTCGCGCCCCAGGGCCACCAGGCGTCCACCGGTGCGGGCGATCTCCCCCGCCAGCCCCGCCGGCAGGTCCGCGGGGTCGCCGAACCACCAGGCCACCCGGCCGGGCCCGGTGACGCTGATCGGGCCGTGCCGGTACTCCATGACCGGGTACGCCTCCGTCCAGGCGCCGGCCGCCTCCCGCATCTTGAGCGCCGCCTCCTGCGCGACGCCGTAGGCCCAGCCTCGGCCCAGGAAGGTGAACTGCTCGGTCTCCAGCAGCCCGTCGGGCAGCGGCGCAGCGAGCGCCGCCTCCGCCTGGGCGGCCAGTCCGGTCAGGTCCTCCCCCAGCAGGGCGCGCAGCAGGACGAGTTCGGTGGTGGCGAAGCGCGTCTGGACGACCGAGGTCTCGTCGGCGAAGTCCAGCACCACCGCCGCGTCGGCCAGTTCCATGACCGGGGTGGCGGGATCGGCGATGACGGCCACCGTGGGGGTGGTGCCGCGCAGCCGGGTCAGCACCTCCAGCACCTCGGTCGTCGTGCCGGACCGGGTGAGGGCGACGACCCGGTCGTACGCCCGGCCGGCCGGCATCTCCGAAGCGGCGAAGGGGTCCGTCTCACCCTGCCCCGCGGACTCGCGGAGCACGGCGTAGGCGTGGGCCATGAACCACGAGGTGCCGCAGCCCACGACCGCCACCCGTTCACCGGCCCGGGGCATCGCGGCCCGCCACGCCGTCTCCTCCCCGTCGCCCGCGAGCGCGACGGCGCGGCGCCAGCACTCCGGCTGGGTCCGTATCTCGGTCTCGGTCCTGCTCTCGCTCATCGATGGACTCCGTCCCTGTCCGGCGGCCCTTGACACCGAGCACGCCCGGTCGAGCATCATGTGTGAAGTTGCTCGACTCTAGCAATTTTCCTGCAGAAAATTGCATGCTGCTTCATGCGGTGGCGGGACGGCGGAAGGGGAGACGTCCGGTGCGACGGCAGGCCAGGTCAGGCGCGGACGACCTCCACTCCGGCCGCCGCGAAGGGCTCGGTGAGCGCGGCCGGGGCGTCCCCGTCCGTCACCAGGACGTCGACCTCTCCCACCGGGCAGATCCGCGCGAAGGCCCGCTTCCCCAGCTTGGAGGCGTCGGCGACGACCACGACCCGCTCGGCGCGCCGGGCGAGCGCACGGTTGATGCTCGCCTCGCCTTCATGCCGGGCCGCCGCGCCTTGGGTGACGTCGATGGCGTCCACGCCGAGGAAGACCAGGTCGAGGGTGAGCTGCGCGAGGAGTTCCGCGGCCAGCGGCCCGATCAGCTCGTACGAGGCCGGGCGGGCGACGCCGCCGGTCACCACCAGCTTCACGTGCCGCCGGACGGCCAGTTCACCGGCGATGTTCAGCGCGTTGGTGACGACCGTCAGGGCGGTCTCGGTGCCGCTGTCGGCGAGGTCGGCGCGCGCGGCGAGGGCGCGGGCGACCTCGGTGGTCGTGGTGCCGCCGTTGAGCCCGACCACCGTGCCCGGCTTCACCAGGGCCGCCGCCGCCCGGGCGATGCGCTCCTTCTCCGGGGCGTTGCGGGCGGCCTTGTAACGCAGCGGCAGGTCATAGGCGATCGCGTTGATCACCGCGCCGCCGTGGGTGCGGGTGACCATGTTCTGCCGGGCCAGTTCGTCCAGGTCGCGCCGGATCGTCGCGGCGGACACCGCCAGTTCGGCCGCGGCGGCCTCGACCTCGACGCTCCCGTCGCGGGTCAGCATCTCCAGCAGCGCGCTCCATCGGGCCTGTGGTCCCGCCATCTCCTCGCCCCCTGTTCGGTGGGTGTGCCGGCCCGGTACCGCGCCCACGCGCGGCAGCGCACATTTCTGCGCCTTTTCCAGGCCGAACCATCATGTTCACGCAACATCATTCCATCGAGAGGTCACCGCGTCATGCCGCTGGTCCCCACCGCCGAACTCGTCCGCGCGGCGCACGCCGACCGACGCGGGATCGGCGCCTTCAACGTCATCACCCTGGAGCACGCCGAGGCGGTCGTCGCCGGCGCGGAGGCGGCCGGACGCCCCGCGGTCTGCCAGATCAGCGAGAACGCGGTCCGTTTCCACGGTGGTTCCCTCGCCCCGATCGCCCGCGCGACCGCCGCGGTGGCCGAGTCGGCCGCGGTCCCCGTGGGCCTCCACCTCGACCACGTCACCGACGAGGCCCTGCTGCGCCGTGCCGCGGACTGCGGCTTCGGCTCCGTGATGTACGACGCGTCCGCCCTCCCCCACGACCGCAACGTCGCGGCCACCCGCGCCGCGGCGGACTGGGCGCACGACCGCGGCCTGTGGCTGGAGGCCGAACTCGGCGAGATAGGCGGCAAGGACGGCGTGCACGCACCGGGCGCCCGCACCGACCCCGACGAGGCCGCCGCCTTCGTGGCCGCCACCGGGATCGACGCCCTCGCGGTGGCCGTCGGCAGCTCGCACGCCATGACGACCCGCACGGCACGGCTCGACCACGACCTGATCGCCCGTCTCCGCGGCACAGTGCCCGTCCCGCTGGTCCTGCACGGCTCCACCGGCGTCCCCGACGACGAACTGCGCCGCGCCGTCATCGGGGGCATGGTCAAGATCAACATCGGCACGGCACTCAACATCGCCTTCACCGGCGCGGTGCGCGACTTCCTTGCGGCCGACTCCGCCACCGTCGACCCGCGCCGCTACCTCTCCTCCGCGCGCACACAGATGGCCTCGGTCGTCGAGAGCGCCCTGCGGGTCCTCGGCTGACGGCGGGCGGCGGGCGGCGGGCGGGTCAGCGCCGGCCCGCCGCCTGGAGTTGCCGCAGCGTCCAGCCGCGCCCCCGCACGTCCAGCGGGCGCGTGGCGGCGGTGAACAACTCCGCGGCGCGCCGGTAGGAGAGGCGCCCGCGGCCGGTGCGGAACAGCGGCCCGTCGACCCGCCCGAGGGCGAGCAGCGGCAGCAGCCGGGCCGATCCGTCCCCCCAGCGCAGCGGCACCCCGGTGCGCTCGCGGGTGCGGCGGCCCGGCAGGTCGAGGTCGTCGACGTCCAGCGCGAGCAGCCGTTCGATGGTGGCCCCGGTCTCGTGGAGCAGATGCCAGAACGCCTGCTCCCGCAGCGGCGCGGACAGCCGGAGCACCTCGCGCACCTGGTCGGCGCCGAGTCCGGCCCCGGCTCGGCGTGCCTTCGGCACGGGCAGCGCCCGCAGGTCCTCCGTGGGGTCGCCCGACAGCCAGCCCTGCGCGCACCACCACGTCACGGCGCTGCAGAGCACCGACAGTTCACGGTTGGCGGTGCGGGCGCCGACCGCCGCGGACCGTGCCGTGAAGGCCTCGCGCAGCCGCCGCGCGGTGCCCGGCGCGTCGAGCAGGGCCAGCGGGACCGCCGGGGGCTCGGCGTTGCGGCGCCCCCCGCCGACGGGCAGGGGGCGGTCGACGAGCCCCCAGGCCCAGGTGGCCAGCGCGATCCGGTAGACCCGCCGCGAGCCTGCGCCCAGCCCGGAGGCGGCGAGGAAGCGGTCGACAGCGACGGCGTACTCCACCGGCTGGGTCATGCGACGCCCCTCCCCTGTCGATCCCGAGATCGATCGCAGTAAATCACTCTGCGGTGCGAACTGGAGCCATCCTAAGTTGATTCGACTCGACTCAATAATTTTTTTCGCGGGCCTGGCGTGTCGCCGGGCGCCCCCTGCACGCTGCGCCCATGGCACTCGATCTCCGCCCCGCGGTCCTGCGCGAACGCGACTTCCGGCGCTTCTTCATCGGCTACACCACCTCGCTGCTCGGATCGTCGATGGCGTCCGTCGCGCTGGCCTTCGCGGTCCTGGAGACCGGCGGCGGGGGCACCGAGCTCGGCCTGGTCCTCGCGGCCCGGATCCTGCCGCTGGTGCTGGTCCTGCTCGCCGGCGCCGTCCTCACCGACCGGTGGGGCAGCCGGCAGGTGATGCTCGCCGCGGACGTCACCCGCTGCCTCACCCAGGCCGGCCTCGCCCTGGCCCTCCTCGGCGGCGATCCCCACATGGCCACGCTGATCGCGCTGGTCGTCGTCTGGGGCGCGGCCGAGGCCCTGTTCACCCCGGCTCTCGACGCACTCGTCCCCCGCATCGTGCCGGGTGACGCGCTCTCCGACGGCAACGCGCTGCTCGGCGTGGCCCGATCGGCGGCCTCCATCGCGGGCCCGGCGATCGCGGGCGTCCTGACGGCGGCCGCGGGCGCCTCCGCGGTCCTCGCCGTGGACGCCGTCAGCTACGGGGTGAGCGTCGTCGCCCTGCTCCTGCTGCCGAGGACCGTCCGGGCCGCGGGGCCGGCCTCGTCCTTCGTCGCGGAGCTGCGCGAGGGCTGGACGGAGTTCCGCTCCCGGACCTGGCTGTGGGTCACCTCGGTCCACGTCTGCCTGTTCAACCTCTTCGTGTGGGCGCCGTTCCTCGTCCTCGGGCCGCTGGTCGCCCAGCGGAACCTCGGTGGGCCGAGCTCCTGGGGCCTGGTCATGGCCCTGTACGGGGCGGGAGCGGTGGCGGGGGGCGTGGCGATGCTGGGGCGCCGGCCCCGCCGGCCGCTGTTCGTGGGCACGGCCGCCACCCTGGGCTGGGCCATGCCGTCGGCCGCCCTCGCCACCGGGCTGCCGCTGCCGTGGATCTGCGCCGCCGCGCTGGCGGCCGGAGTCGGCTCGGCCGTGTGCGGCACCCTCTACGCCACGGCCACGCAGTCCCAGGTGCCGCCCGGTGCGCTCGCCCGGGTCAGCGCCTACGGCACCTTCGGCGCCTTCGCGCTCGGGCCGGTGGGCCTCGCGGCGGCCGGCCCGGTGTCCGTCCTGTTCGGCGTCGCGGGGGTGCTGGGCTTCGGCGCGGTCTGGCAACTCGCGGCCGTGGCCCTGGTCCTGACGCTTCCCGCCGTACGGGCGGCCCTCCCGCGGCCCGGAACGGCGGCCCCGGCCCCCGGCGGCGAACAAGGCGTGGGCAGCCCCTCCCCCTCGTCCTGAGCCCTGCGGGGCCGTCAGACGAGGTCGGGGTCACGCTCCGCTGCACCAGCGTGCGCCGCGCTCCGCGTGAGCGTGCCGAACAGCCCGGCGCCGAGCGCCGAGCGCCGAGCCGATCGTGGCGCCGCCGCCTATGAGGACGACGCCGCCTCCGCCCGCTCGCGCGCGGCGGCGACGTCGGGCAGGCCGGTGGTGACGAACGTCCGGTCGAGGTCGGTGAGCCGCACGGACTCCGGCGGCGAGGCCGTCACGACGAGGAACGCGGGCCTGCCGACCTCGCCGGCGCCGTAGCCGGTCTCGTCGTTCCAGCCTTCCGGCCCGTCGACCAGGTCGAAGGGCCGCCCCCGGCACGGTGCCGAAGCCGTCGAGGGAGACCGCGACGTCACGGGCCGCCGGATCCGAATGCGGTTGCCGTCGACCTGCGGGAACCGTTAGCGTCCCCCAGCCGACCGGGTGTCACCGGCCGGCTTCGTCGACGAGGAGGTGTGCGGCACATGCGCAGGAGTGCTCGGCAGTCGGTCCCGCGTTCCCTTTCCCACCTCCTCACGACGGAGACACCTTGTCGATGCGCATCACCCCGCTGACCGATCCCGCTCACGGCCCGTCCGGCTTCCGGCTCGCGTGGCTGGCGAGCGACGCGGACGCCATTCCTCTCGGATCTGCGTTCCTGCGCCTGTTCAGCGGTCCCGGGCAGGAACACCTCACCGAGCTGAAGCTCCACGTCCATCCGGTCGAGCGGCGCCGCGGCGTCGGCACGCGGCTGCTCGCCGCGGCCGTGGCGGCTGCCCGGGCGGACGGCCGGCGTTGCGTCATCGCCCAGGCCGAGGCCGGTTCGCCCGGCGACCGTTTCCTCCCGGCACAGGGTTTCCGCAAGGCCCTCACGCTGGCGTTCACCCGGCTGCCGATGGCCGACGTGGACATCAGTGCCCTCGGTGAAATCGTCGAGCGTCCACACCCCGGATACCGGCTGGTGTCGTGGCACGGGACCGTGCCCGATGACCTCGCCACGACGTTCGCCGCGTCACGACGGGCCATGGACGACATGCCGATGGACGACGTCGCCTACGGCACGGTGACCTGGGACGTGGACCGGATCCGTGCTGCCGCCCAAGCCGTCGAGGCGCGAGGGGAGTTGCTGCACACCGTCGTGGCCGTCGACGATGCGGACGGCTCCATCGCCGGGTTCACCGAGCTGGTCGTCCCTGGTGACGGCAAGGGCGACGGCCAGCACTACGGCACCGCGGTCCTGCCCGAGCACCGGGGACACGGGCTGGGCCGGTGGATGAAGGCCGAGTCGATCCGGCAGGCGCGTGAGCGCCACCCCGGACTCGACGGTCTGCTGACCGATACCGCCGACGGCAACCGGCCCATGCGGAACATCAACGACGCGCTGGGCTACCGACCCACGCACCAGGCGATCGAGTACCAGCTCGACCTGTAGGGCGCCGGGACGGGGCGCGGGCTCCTCCCTCGCCCCGTCTCAGACGAGCTCCAGCAGGCAGCCCGCCGTGAAGACCGCGACGAGCAGGAGCGCGGCGAAAGCCGTCGTCAGCGCGACGGATGCCGCCCGGTCGCCGCCCTCGCCGTCCCGCCGGGGGCGGTCCAGGGGCAGGTCGGCCCAGCAGATACCGGCGCCGGGGCGGACCGTCAGGCCGTGGTCCGACGCGAGGGCGGCGACGATCGGCAGGCCCCGGCCGCGGTGGTGCCGCGGGCCCGCCCCCCCGGCCCCCGCCCAACACCCCCCCCCCGCGGGGGACGCCAAACGCCCGGGGCGGG
>NZ_JBHWGA010000067.1:5650-27087 GCF_042733315.1 Streptomyces sp. NPDC059718 | reverse complement strand
CTCCCTGCCGCCGGACGAACACGGCCCCGCGTCGGTGACCTCGATCCGCAGGGCGCGGCGTCCCTCTCCCAGGACGAGGCGCAGCTCGGCGGGCGAGGTGCCGTGCGTGACGGCGTTGGTGACCAGCTCGGAGACGACCAGGAGGGCGTCGCCCGCGGCCTCCTCCGCCACCTCCGGCAGGTCCAGGGCGCTGCGCACCTGCCGCCGAAGGGTGCCGAGCTCGCGCGGGTCGTGCCGGACGGGGAAGCACAGGACGGCGTCGCGTGCCCGCCCGTGGCGCGGCCACCACGGGCGGGGCGCCGCGGGCAGGACGTCCAGGAGTCGTTCCAGGCCGTACCTGGCCCGACGGCCGGTGGGCACGTCACGACCGGCGTCCTCCGTGGCGGAAGGCCCTGCCTCCCACCACGGCGGAGGCCGCCGCACGTCAGCGGCCCGCGCTCTGGCCGCCGTCGACCGGGAGCACCACACCGGTCACGAAGGGCGCCCTCTCCAGGTACAGGACGGCCTGGACGATGTCGTCGATCTCGCCCATGCGCCCCACCGGGTGCAGGCCCGCCAGCATCTCGTGGGTCTCCACCGGGTGCATCGGGGTCTTGATCGTCCCCAGCGCCACCGCGTTCGCCCGGATGCCCTGGGTCGCGTACTCGGTCGCCAGTGCCTTCGTGGCCGACTGCAGGCCGCCCTTCGTCAGGGACGCCAGCACGGACGTCACCTTCGCGTCCGGCTGGTCACCGAGGCTGCTGGAGATCTGGACGACGTGTCCCCCGCCCTGCTGGAGCATCCGCTCCACCGCCAGCTGCGTGATCCGGAAGAAGCCGTCCAGGTTCACCGCCATCACTGCCCGGTAGTCCTCCTCGGTGTACTCCGTGAACGGCTTCGCCACGAAGATCCCCGCGTTGTTGACCAGCGTGTCCACCCGGCCGAACCGCTCCACCGCCGTCGCGATCACCCGCTCCGCGGTGCCCCGCTCCGCGATGTCCCCCCGCACCGCCACCACCCCCGGGTCCGCCGACTCACCGATGTTGCGCGACGTGGCCACCACCGCGTACCCCAGCTTCCGGTACGCCTCGACCAGACCGGCACCGATGCCCTGCGACGCACCGGTGACGACCGCGACCTTCTGACCCTCAACGTTCATGACCTGCTCCCGATGGATGGGGTGGGGACTGCGCCGGCTAGATAGCCGACCGGTCACCTATAACCGCGAGGACCGAGCGACAATTCCGGCATACAGCCGAAAATCTATCGCTTGTAGGGATCTCCGTCGGGGAGCCAGACGCCCGGGCCGTGGATGCCGAGGTCGCCCACGCCCTCGGCCAGGGCGTCCACCACGGCCAGCACCGAGTCGCGGACCTCGTCGGCGCGCCACACCAGCGACCATGTCCAGTAGACCTGGGGCGCGATCACCGGCCGTTTGACCAGGTCCGGGGGGAGCGGGGTGGTCTGGCCCTTGGGGGAGTTGACGACCGGACCGCGGCAGCGGCGGACGTGGTCGAAGAACCCGCTGCCGGTGATCCCGCCGTCGGAGGTACGGATCGTGCGGGCCCCCGTGTCGGCGGCGAAACGCTCCGCGTAGACGTTCCACGACTGCCAGGTGGTGGTGTCCTCGTCGAGGAGGACGACGGTGTCCTCGGCCCGGACGGCACTGGTGTCGTCGCCGGTGGAGACCGCGTAGAGCAGATCCGCGCCCAGGAGCCGGGACCGCAGGCCGCACCGCTCCAGGTCCGCCGTCTGCACCCAGCAGATCGCGAGGTCCAGGCCGCCCTCGGCCACCCGGGCGGCCTGGGTGTGGGAGGGCCCGATCCACGCGTCCACGTGCAGCCGGGCCACCGCGGACGCACGGGCCGCCAGGTCGGCGGGGAGCCAGTTGGTGTAGCCGAGCCGCACCGCCTCCGAGCCGGCCAGCTGCTTGGCGCGGCGCCCCACGTCGTCGGCGCGCTCCAGCAGTGCCCGGACGTGCGGCAGCAGCGCCGAGCCCGCGGGGGTGATCGACACCGAGCGGCGGTCGCGGTCGAAGAGCCTGACCCCCAGGTCGCGTTCGAGCGCCTTGATCTGCTGGGACAGTGAGGGCCCGGCGATCAGGAGCCGTTCGGCCGCCCTCCCGAAGTTCAGCTCCTCGGCGACCGCGACGAAATACCGAAGTTGACGCAGCTCCACGCCGCCATGCTAGGGCCTGGCCTGCCGGATCTCCGCCACGGGGGGCGCGTGGGAGTCGCAGCCTCGCAGCAGGGAGGAAACCGGTCCTGGCGCGTGCCCCGCCGGCGCGCCCAGGATGGGGGCCGGTCGGGATTCCCGGCCGGGGGAAGCAGCGGGACCGGCCGGTCGACGACACAATAGTCGATCGGTCGTATACTGCTGTCATGGGACGCACAAGTGATGCCAGGGAGAAGATCATCACTGCCGCGCAGACGCTCATCGAGCAGCGCGGCTACTCTGCGCTGGGGGTGGCCGAGATCTGCAAGGCGGCCGGGGTGCCCAAGGGCAGCTTCTACTACTTCTTCGAGTCCAAGGAAGCCCTCGCCCTGACCGTCATCGACGAGCACTGGGCGGCGCAGAGGCGCGAGTGGACCCGCATCCTGGGCGCCGACGAGGCGCCCCTGGAGCGGCTGCGCCGGCTGTTCGAGGCGACCGAGGAGAGCCAGCACGTGGGCCAGCAGTCCTGCGGCACCGTCTCCGGGTGCATGTTCGGCAACCTGACGCTGGAGATGAGCAACCAGACCGAGTCCATCCGTGGACGGCTGCAGGAGATCTTCGAGACGCAGGTCGACATGATCGACGAGGTCGTCACCGAGGCCCGTGAGCGGGGCGATGTCACCGTCGCCGACACCCACGCGGCCGCGGCGTCGATCGTCGCCCAGCTCGAGGGACAGGTGCTCTTCGCCAAGCTGTACAACGACACCGGGCGCCTCAGCCCGCTGTGGACGAACTGCCTCGCCATCCTCGGCGTGACCGGGCCTCAGAAGGCCGTCGCCACCGTGTGAAGGTTCTGGCGCCGCGGGCGCGGCGCGCGCCCGCCGCGCGGAACCGTACGGCGCCAGGAGCGGAGGTCAGCGGCCCGGCAGCCGCTCCGTGATCTCCTGGAACACCCATTCGTTGCCGTCGGGGTCGTTGAACGACGCGAAGGAGCAGTAGCTGCGTCGCTCCGCGTCGGCACCGGACACGCGTCCTTCCGTCCCCGCACGGTGGAAGATCCCCCCGGCGTCATGGAACGGTTCGCCCACCTCGACCCCGCGCCCCACGAGCTCCTCGCGGGCGGCGACCACGTCCTCCACGATCAGGTGGAGGCCCTGGACCGAGCCGGGCGCCGCCGAGCTGACCCCGGTGCCGAAGATGACCGAGCAGAGCGAGCCGGGCGGGGTCACCTGGACCACGCGGAAGTCCTCGCCGGTGGTGAGGTCCGCGTCCAGCCGCCAGCCGAGGCCCACGTAGAAGTCCTTGGCCCGGTCGACGTCGGCGACGGGCACCACCACGACCTCGAGTTTCATGTCCACAGGGGCTGCTCCTTTCCCTTGCCCCGTCCGGCGTGCGGGGGCACGTCGGACGTCCACGGTCCGCGGGGATGATCCCTACCCCCGCGCCCCCGCGTGCGGACGGGGCGGACGGGAGCGCCACCGCGTTGGCGGTGCGGCGTCCCTAGCGGGCGAGGAAGGGAAGCAGCGCGGCCGTCACGTCGGCGGGGGCGTCCATGGCGACGAGGTGGGCCGCGTCCGGGAACTCGGCCAGGGTGGCGCCGGGGATCGTGGCGGCGTAGCGGCGGGCGATGTCCTGGAAGTCCGGCACGTCGAGGAGGCCGATGCCGATCAGGGTGGGCACGGAGAGGGTGGCGACGTCGCCGTCCGCGCGGCCCCGTGAGTGCGCCTCGACCGTGCCTTGGTGGGTCAGCGCCGTCCGCAGCGGCCCGCGCAGCCGGTCGGCCGCCCCGGCGGGGACCTCGTCCCATCCGCGGGCCGGGCCGCGCAGCCACATGTCCAGGTTGACGCGGACCGCGGCCTCGTGGTCGCCCGCCGCGAGCGCCTCGGTCTCGGCCTCGTCGTAGGCGATCATCTGCGGCGACCAGTCGTACCCTGGCCACGGCGGGGAGAAGACGGCCAGGGAGTGGACGCGTCCGGGGTGGGCGAGCGCGAAGTCGAGTGCCACGCGGCCGCCGAAGGACGCGCCGACCACGCGGGCGCGGTCGAGGCCGAAGTGGTCCAGGACGCGGCGCAGGTCGTCGTGTTCGCTGAACGGGCCGGCCGGTGGCGGGGACTGGCCGAAGCCGCGCAGGTCGTAGCGGATGACGGTGTGGTGCTGCGCGAGGCCGGGCACGACCCCGTCCCACATCCGGTGGTCGGCGACGCCGGCGTGCACGAGGACGACGGGCGGCCCGTCCCCCGTCACCGTGCAGGCGAGACGTCCGAGTTCGTCGGCGAGTATGAGCATCCGCAGATGCTCGCACGGAACCGCGCCGCGCCGCGCATCGCAGGCACCGGTACCGGGACCGGCACCGGCCTCAGCGCGTCATGTACGTGAGGTAGGCGAACTGGCCGACCCGCTCGACGCCCGTCAGCCGCAGCCGGGCCGAGGTCAGCCGCCTCGGCAGCAGCGGCGCGCCGGCGCCGAGGGTGACCGGGGCGACGCCCAGGATCAGGTCGTCCAGCAGTCCGTGGTCGGCGAAGGAGCCGGCCAGTTCACCGCCGCCCACCAGCCAGATGTTCCGGCCCCCGGCGGCGGTGGTCATGGCCTCGTGGACGGCGCGGACGTCGCCGCGCACGCAGGTGACGTCCGCCCCGGGGACGGCGGGCAGGTCCCGGTGGGTGAAGACCCAGGCCGGGGTGGTGCCGTAGTACTCGGTCCACTTCCCGGGCCGCTCCAGGAGCCGGTCGTGTTCCAGGATCCACTCGTACGTGGTGGCGCCCATCGCGAAGGCCCCGACGCCGTCGAAGAAGGCCCTGAAGCGCTCGAAGCCCTCCCCCTCGACCTCGAAGAGCCAGTCGAGGGAGTCGTCCGGGTCGGCGATGAAGCCGTCGAGGCTGGTCGCGGTGAAGTACTGGGTCCTCGTCACCCCCTCAGCTTCGCATCGGGGGGTGACCGGCCGTCGGCACTACAGCAGTCCTTCCGCCACGGGGCCGAGGGACAGGACGGGCAGGAAGTTCAGCAGGGCGAGGACCAGGGCGGCGCCGGTGGCCAGGACGACGAAGTTGACCCCGTGCGGGCGCAGGGTGCCGACCGTCACCACGCCGGCCCGCTGGCGCGCGAGGCGTCCCGCCAGGGCGAGGACGAACACCACGGGGACGTAGCGGCCGATCAGCATGGCGACGACCATCAGCAGGTTGTGCAGGTCGGTGGCGCCGTTGAAGCCGGCCATCGCGCTGCCGTTGCCGGCCGTGTTGCTGGTGTACGCGTAGACGAGTTCGGTCAGGCCGTGCGGGCCGGGGTTGCCCATCGAGGAGCGCCCGCCGGGCAGGGCGACGGCGATGGCCGAGCACACCAGGATCGCGGTGGGCGCGACGAGCGCGTAGAGCACGACGTACCGCATCTCCCCGGTGCCGATCCGCTTGCGCAGGTACTCGGGCGTGCGGCCGACCATCAGGCCGCCGACGAAGACCGCGACGAGGACGGCCACGAGCAGTCCGTACAGGCCGCTGCCGGTGCCGCCGGGCGCGATCTCGCCGAGCATCATGCCCGCCAGCAGGACGCCGCCGCCGAGGCTGGAGAAGCTGTCGTACGAGGAGTTGGCGGCGCCGTCCGCCGAGGCCGTGGCCGACACGCCGAACAGGGTGCTCGCCGGGACGCCGAACCGGGTCTCGGTGCCCTCGGTCTGGCCGCCCACCGCGGCGCTGACGGTGCCGGTGTGGGCGCTCTGGGCGAGGTTGGCGGCGGCCAGCAGCAGGCCGAAGAGGATGCCGACCACCGCGAGGAGGGTCCAGCTCTGCTTCAGGCTGCCGACGAGCCGGCCGTAGGTGCGGATCAGGGCGGTCGGGATGAGGAGCATGAGCACGATCTCGAGCGTGTTGCTCCAGGCCGAGGGGTTCTCCAGGGGGTGGGCGCTGTTGGCGTTGAAGACACCGCCGCCGTCCCCCGACATCAGCTTGATGGACTCCCAGGAGCCGACGGGGGCGGCGAGCTGGTCGCTCCCCGACAGGTGCTGCGGCGCGCCGAGCGCGATCAGCAGGAGTCCGGAGACGACCGCGAGGGGCAGGAAGACGCGGAAGACGCTGCGGACGAGGTCGACCCAGAAGTTGCCGAGCCGGTCGGTGTCGCGCCGGACCAGCCCGCGGACGAGGGCCAGCGCGACGCAGATGCCGACGGCGCCGGAGGCGAACGCCTGGGTGCCCAGGCCCGCC
Source organism: Streptomyces sp. NPDC059718 (assembly GCF_042733315.1). Lineage (NCBI taxonomy): Bacteria > Bacillati > Actinomycetota > Actinomycetes > Kitasatosporales > Streptomycetaceae > Streptomyces > Streptomyces sp. NPDC059718. The sequence continues at coordinate 20,764 of NZ_JBHWGA010000067.1, read as the reverse complement.
ATGACGGCGAGGTGGCCGGTGGTGGACTCGCCCGCGTAGTTCTGCCAGCTGGTGTTCGTGGTGAAGCTGACGGCGGTGTGCAGGGCGAGCCGCCACGGCATGCCGTCGCGGCCGAGCGACCACGGCAGCCGGTCCTGCAGGGTGAGCAGGGCGAACAGGGCGGCGATGCTCACGGCCGAGAAGGCCAGCAGCGCGAACAGGTAGTGCCGCCAGTCCTGTTCTCTGTCGGGGTCGACGCCGCACAGGCGGTAGAGGGCGCGCTCGGGTCTCAGGTGGCGGCCGCCCTCGAGGGCGCGTGCCATGTAGTCGCCGAGCGGGACGTGGAGGCCCACCACGACGGCGATGACGAGGGAGGCCTGGATCCAGCCGTACATGTCTGCTCTCACGCTCCGCGCGTCGGGTGGGTGCGGTCCAGGGCTGCGTTGAGCTCGACGACGTTCACGGCGGGCTCGCCGAGCACGCCGAGGGCGCGACCGGTGGTGTACTTCGCGATCAGGGCGCGCACGGTGTCCTCGCCGACCGCCCGCTCGCGGGCGACGCGGGGTGCCTGGAGCCCCGCGTACGCGGGGCTGATGTCGGGGTCGAGGCCGCTGCCGCTCGCGGTCACCGCGTCGGCGGGGACCGCGGGGCGGGCCGGGGCGTCGCCGCGTACGGGGGTGACGACGGCGCGGGTGTGGTCGGCGCCGGGTGCCGCGCAGCGGACGGCCACGTGCTCGTAGCTCGTGAGGAACGGCTGGGCGGGGCAGGGCTGGTTGAGACTGACGACGCGCGTCACGCGGCCCGTGGTGCCGCCCTCGCGGAAGACGCCGAGCACGGCGCCGACGCCGTCGGGCGTGCAGTAGGGGCGGGAGCCGTCGACGTGCTCCAGCTCACCGACCGCCTTGCTGCGCGAGCACACCTGGGTGAGCAGGCTGGGCTTGCCGGGGGTGTCGACGACGCTCTCGGCGCCCTGGTTGCCGGCGCCGGAGGCCGCGGTGTCGTAGCCGTCGCCCGCGTTGGAGGGGCGCGACTGGAAGTAGCCGGGCAGCGGGTTGCCCTGGGAGTCGGTGTAGGCCTTGCCGATGAGGGCGCCGCGTGACGAGGCGTCACGCAGGCCCGGCACCTGGGCGAGCAGCGTCATGCCGAGGGGGTAGGCCAGTCCGACGAGGAGGGTGAGCGCGAGCACCACGCGGACGGCGGCGAGGTGGTGCGCGGCCCAGCGGGGCAGCGTGGAGGTACGGGCCATGGTCAGATCCCCGGGATGAACTGGACGAGGGCGACGTCGATGAGCTTGATCGCGAGGAACGGCACGACCACACCGCCGAGGCCGTACACCCACAGGTTGCGGGTGAGCAGCGAGGAGGCACTGCTGGGCCGGTAGCGCACGCCCCGCAGGGCGAGCGGGATCAGCGCGACGATGACGACGGCGTTGAAGACGACGGCCGAGAGGATCGCCGAGGCGGGCGAGTGCAGCCGCATGATGTTCACGGCGCCGAGGGCCGGGTAGACCCCGCCGAACATCGCGGGGAGGATCGCGAAGTACTTGGCGATGTCGTTGGCGATCGAGAAGGCCGTCAGCGCGCCGCGGGTGATGAGGAGTTGCTTGCCGATCTCGACGATCTCCACGATCTTCGTGGGGTCGGAGTCGAGGTCGACCATGTTGCCGGCCTCCTTGGCGGCCGAGGTGCCGGTGTTCATGGCGACGCCCACGTCCGCCTGGGCCAGTGCCGGGGCGTCGTTGGTGCCGTCGCCGGTCATGGCGACGAGGTGGCCGCCGGCCTGCTCGTGCTTGATCAGGGCGAGCTTGTCCTCGGGGGTCGCCTCGGCGAGGAAGTCGTCCACGCCCGCCTCCTCGGCGATGGCACGGGCGGTCACCGGGTTGTCGCCGGTGATCATCACGGTGCGGATGCCCATCCGGCGCATCTCCTCGAAGCGTTCGCGCAGCCCGGGCTTGACGACGTCCTTGAGGTGGATGACGCCCAGGACGCGCGCGGGACCGCCGCCTGCCGGGAGTTCTGCGACGGCGAGCGGCGTCCCGCCCGCGGCGGACACCTGCTCGACGTACACGTCCATGCCCGCGGGGACCGTGCCGCCCTCGTCGCGGACCCAGGCGGCGACCGCGGCGGCGGCACCCTTGCGCAGCTTCCTGCCTCCGGGGAGGTCCACCCCGGACATGCGGGTGGTGGCGCTGAAGGCCACCCACCGGGCGTCGGGCAGGTCGATCTCGTCGGCCTTGTGGTGGGACAGCGCGTAGTGGTCGCGGGCGTGGGCGACGATGGAGCGTCCCTCTGGGGTCCGGTCGGCGAGGCTCGACAGCAGCGCGGACCGGGCGAACTGTTCGGGCTCGACGGCCCCGACCGGCAGGAAGGCGCTCGCCTGCCGGTTGCCGTAGGTGATGGTGCCGGTCTTGTCGAGCAGGAGCGTGTTCACGTCGCCCGCGGCCTCGACGGCGCGGCCGGAGGAGGCCAGGACGTTGCGCTGCACCAGGCGGTCCATTCCCGCGATGCCGATGGCCGACAGCAGGGCGCCGATCGTCGTCGGGATGAGGCAGACGAGCAGCGAGACCAGGACGATGCCGGTGACGCCGTCGGCGGTCATCGCCGCGCTGTCGGGGGCGGCGCCCATGAAGCCCTTGGAGAAGATCGCCATGGGCTGCAGGGTGACGACGGCGACCAGGAAGACGAAGGTCAGCATGACGAGCAGCAGGTTGAGGGCGAGCTCGTTCGGCGTCTTCTGCCGGTTGGCGCCCTCGACCAGGCCGATCATCCGGTCCAGGAAGCTGCGTCCGGACTCCTGGGTGATGCGTACGACGATGCGGTCGGACAGCACCTTGGTGCCGCCTGTGACGGCCGAGCGGTCGCCGCCCGCCTCGCGGATGACGGGTGCGGACTCGCCGGTGATGGCGGACTCGTCGACGCTGGCGACGCCCTCGACGACGTCGCCGTCACCAGGGATCGTCTCCCCGGCCTCGACGGCGATGGTGTCACCGCGGCGCAGCGCGATGGCGTGCACCACCTTCTCGCCGTCCTCCGTCAGCCGGCGGGCGGTGGTCAGCTTGCGCATGCGGCGCAACGAGTCGGCCTGGGCCTTGCCGCGGCTCTCGGCGACGGCCTCGGCGAGGTTGCCGAAGACGACGGTCAGCCAGAGCCACACCGTGATCAGCCAGCCGAACACGGTCGGATGGACGAGGGCCAGCCCGGTGGTCAGGGCCGCACCGACCTCGGTGACGAACATGATCGGGTTGCGGACCAGTGTCACCGGGTTGAGCTTGCGCAGGGCGTCGGGAAGGGCGAGCCACAGCTGTCCGGGGTCGAGCAGTCCTGCGCCGACACGGCGCTTCCCGTCGGCCTCGGTGGGAAGGGCGGGGCTTTCACGGTCCGGTCTGACGGGTGCGGGTGCGGTGGTCATCGGATTCCCTCCGCGACGATCAGGCGGACGGTGTACTCCACACTCACCGGACTCTCTCTTCTTGTGGATCGGGACCCGTGGACCGGGCCTCTTGGAACGGAAAGGGGCATGGGGCACCTCCGGGCAGGGGGACGCGGGGACATCACCTGCCCGGAGGGCGTTCGGACGGCGTCGTGGACGCCTGGTCGTGGGGCCTTGGGGCCCGGGGCTCAGAGCCCGATGTCGCGGTTGCGGAAGTCGGCCAGCGACTCGCGGCGGACCAGCAGCCGGGCCCGGCCCTCGTGGACCGCGACGACCGGCGGACGGCCGACGAGGTTGTACGTGGACGCCATCGACAGGTGGTAGGCGCCCGCGACCGGCACCGCCAGCAGGTCCCCGGGCCGGACGTCGGCCGGGAGGGGCACCGCGGAGGCGAGGATGTCACCGGCCTCGCAGTGCCGGCCGACCACGGTCATCAGGGCCGGCTCCTCCGTGGAGTGACGGCCGATCAGCCGGGGGCTGTAGCGCACCCCGTACAGCGCGGGCCGGGGGTTGTCGCTCATGCCGCCGTCGACGGCCACGAAGGTCTGTCCGCCGGTGCGCTTGACCGACAGCACGTGGTACAGCGCGACACCGGCGGGGCCCACGATCGCGCGGCCGGGCTCCACCGTCAGCCGCGGCACCGGCAGCCCGGCGGCCGCGCAGCCCTCGGCGAGCTCGGCGCGTATCCGCGCGGACAGCGTCGTCAGGTCCATCGCCGCCTCGCCCGGCCGGTAGGCGACCGCGTGCCCGCCGCCCAGGTCCAGCTCCGGCAGCGTGACGCCGTGCTGCCTGCGTACGGCGGCCAGCAGCCCGACCAGCCGGCGCACGGCCGCGAGGTACGGCTTGACGCTGCTGATCTGCGAGCCCAGGTGGCAGTGGAGACCCACCAGTTCCAGTCGCGGCTGCTCCAGCACGCGCGCGATGGCGTGCTGCGCCGATCCGTCGGCCAGGGACAGCCCGAACTTCTGGTCGTCGGTGCCGGTGCGCACCGCGTTGTGGTGACCGGCGGCGATGCCCGGCACGATGCGGAGCAGCACCTTCTGCCGGCCCCCCGGCGAGACGTGGGCGGCCAGCCGGGCGATCTCGCCGGTGCTGTCGATCACGATCCGGCCCACGCCGAGGCGGAGCGCCGTGGCCAGGTCCTCCGGGCTCTTGGCGTTGCCATGGAGCAGGATGCGCTCCGGGGGGAAGCCGGTGACGACCGCGAGCTCGAGCTCCCCGGCCGAGCAGACGTCGAGGCCGAGGCCCTCCTCGTCCACCCAGTGGGCCATGGCACGGCACATGAAGGCCTTGGCGGCGTACAGCACGTCGCCGTCGGGGAAGGCCGCGCGGTAGGCGCGGCAGCGGTCGCGTACCTCGCCCTCGTCCAGGACGTAGGCGGGGGTGCCGAAGCGTTCGGCGATCTCCGTGAGGGCGACCCCGCCCACGGTGACCTCACCGTGGGGGGCGGAGGAGGCGGACGCGGGCCACACCGACAGGTCGGCGTCGGGGTACGCGGTCTCCAGGTGCTCGGTGACGAGAGTCATGACGGCGCTCCTTTCAGCCGATCCACAGGGCCAGGGCGTCGACCAGCGCGACCGCGCCGGTGACCCTGAGGACCCCGAGAGTCTGGGGGTCGAGCCGGCGACCGGTCTCCTCCGGTACGTCCGACACGGCGGGTGCGGCGAACTGCGGGTCCACGGTCAGTGCCGTGACGCCGAGCGGCCGGGCCAGCGACCGCAGCGCGGATTCCGACAGGGTGATCCACTGCTGGTCGGGGCCGAGCGTCTCGGTGAGGCGCTCGGTGGTGGTGAAGCCGACGGCCGTCCGGCCGCCCAGGGGCGTGCGGAACATGCGCGCGACGCATCCCACGGGTCCCGGCCGGACGGGGACGTACAACGTCTCCCGGTGTCGTCCGGCCGGGGACGGATCCGAAGGCTCGGGGTCGTCCCCGTGCATGAGCTCTGTCATGGCTTCCTCCTGCTGCGGCACCTGCTGCGGTTCCTGGGGCGCCCCGGCCGGGGCCGGCGGTCCGGGACGCACCAGGGACGCTATGCCCGCCGTCCGGGGGGTGAGTGCGATCCCTGACGCGACGTTTACGGCGAGCGCGCGAACGTTAACGGCGCGGCTCTCGGGGGTGGGGCGGACGGCGTCAGGATCGCGACAAGGACCCCTGGTCCGCGCGTTTCCGGGCGTTTCATGGGAGGCATGAGTGAGGTCCGCGAAGAGTGCGTCGTCGTCGGCGTCAGCGGCTCCTTTGGGAGCGTGGCGGCGCTGCGCCGGGCCGCCGAGGAGGCCCGGCGGCGCGAGTGCGTGCTGACCGTGGTCACCGCCTGGGAGGCGGCCTGGGACGGTGCCGGTGCGACCCAGAGCCGGTGGCCGCCGCCCCCGCCGGACCCCGACCGGTGGCGCCGGCTGGCCCGGCGCCGGCTCCTCATGGCCCTGGACGCCGCCTTCGACGGCGACCTGCCGCTGGACCCCCCGCTGCGTCCGGTCCTCGCGCTGGGCCGCGCGGGACCGGCGCTGGTGGAGGTGGCCGGCGAGGGCGCGGGACTGCTCGTGGTCGGTGCCGGTTCCCACGGCCCCTGGCGGCGGCTCTTCGCGCCGTCCGTCGCGGCCCACTGCTTCACGCACGCCCGCTGCCCGGTCCTGGCCGTGCCGTCCGCGCCCGGACTGCCCTCGGCCCGGGGTGGCGGGAGCGGCCGGCGGTTCGGTGCCAGATGGCGCCGGCATGGATTCGTCACCCCCTGAGCCCTGCACCACGAGGGTCACCACCGCCAGGCCTTGCCCCGCGGCGGTACAACGCCGCACCCAACGCGGCGGGTTGGAAAACGGTCGGCGTCACGCGCCAGGCAGGGCCGCGCCCAGGACCGGCACCACGCGGAGGAGGACGGCGGTCCGCGGGTGCGGGCTTGGCTGGCGACCAGGACGCGATATAGCGTTAGTTCGCGACCTGTGTATCGCGTCTCACCGAAGCCGCCGACCAGAACGGGGTGGGGACATGCCGGAAGAGATCCCGCCCCCGGGTCGGCCGTCCGCTACGGGCGCGCCGCTCGCACCGCCCCCGTTGCGGGCCTCGCACGCGGACCGGGACCGGGTGGTGGACGTCCTGACCGTGGCCGCGGGCGACGGGCGGCTGTCCGCAGACGAGCTGGACGAGCGCCTGGAGGCCGCCCTGTCGGCCCGTACGCTCGACGAACTGGCACCGCTCACCGCCGACCTTCCGGCGGCCGCGGGGGTGCCGGGCGTGGCCGCCGCGGACGTCAAGGACGTGGTCCGGGTCGACCATCGCGGGGGTTCGTTCCGCCGCGTCGACCGGTGGGTCGTGCCGCGGCGCATGGAGGTCCGGTCCGAGTGGGGCGAGGTGCTGCTCGACTTCACCCGCGCCGTGATCACGCAGGACACCCTCCGCGTCGACGTGGACGTCCGCGGCGGCTCCCTGGTACTGGTGACGCGGCCCGGGATCGTGGTGGACGCCGACGAGCTGACCGTCAGCTTCGGCAAGGTGGACATCAGGCCGGCGGCCGGCCCGACGACACCGGTGGCCCTGCGGGTGGAGCTGGTGGGTGAGCTGGAGTTCGGGCAGGTGCGGGCGCGTCCGCCGCGGCGGACGTTCCTGCGGTGGCTCTTCCGCCGTCCCGCCGCACTCCCGGCGCTCAGCGGCTGATCCGGCGCGCGGCCACGGTGCGGGCGCCCCCGTTCCGGCCGTCTCGTCCCGCGACGGGACCGGAGCCCGCGATACTGACCGGCGATGAGCCTCCGCATGGTGCCCCTGCGCTTCGGCATGCCCTACGGCGCGCCCTCCACCGGTCCGTCACGGGAGGTCTACGTCCCTCCCGTCGAGGCGGGGGACGACGGGTTCAGCGAACTGATCTTCGCGGCCGAGACCGTGGCGATCTGCGTCGTCGCCGCGTTGTTGGTCGTCTTCCTGGTGACGGACCGGCGGTCCCCCAAGCGGCGGGCCCGTCACCGCCGTTGACGCCGGCGGTCAGGCCGGAGCGCCCGCGCGCTGGCCGGACGGCGTCCGCGAACCGCTCGCCGAGTACCACCTCACCCGGTGGCGGACCGGCTGGGACGAGGACGGGAACGTCCACGACGTCGTCGCCGGCGAACTGCGCGACGCCCCCGCCCTCCCCGACGTACCGCTGATCGTGCTGTCCGCGATGGGCGTCGACCCCACCCAGGCCCACCTGTGGTCCGAGGACACCGTCCACGAGATGAACGCCGCCAAACTCGGCCTCCACACACGCCTCGCCGCCTCCGTCCCCCGCGGCGGGCACCGCGTCATCGGCGACGCCGGGCACGGCTGGCTCCACGAGGAACGAACGACCCGACGCGGTCCTGGAGGCACTGCGAGACCTCCTGCGCTCCGCCCGGGCGGCCTCGGCCCCGGCCGGCTGAAAGGCCCGGGCACCTCGCGTCGCGCCGCGCCGCGCGCCCTAACGCGGGGCGCCGAACTCGATGCGCCAGTCGTTGCTGCGCATCAAGGTGCCGCTGCCCCTGGGGTACTCGAAGTCGCAGGCGCCGCGCAGGGTGAACCCCAGGCGGCGGCACAGGGCGTTCGACGGCGCGTTCCGCACGGACGGGAAGGCGTGCAGCGCGTGGGGAGCTCCCGTGGTGCGGGCGGCCTCGCGCACGACGGCGATCAGCGCGGCACCGGCCGCGGCGGCGATGCCCCTGCCCTGGTACGGCGGCAGGACGTTCCACCCGGTTTCGTAGACCGGTTCGCCCTGCCAGTCCCGGCGGTGGTACGCGATGCTGCCCACCGGCTCGTCGCCGAGGAGCACGGCGTACATGCGGCCCAGCCCGGCTTCCGGCAGGGCCAGGTAGCGCTCGTGCCGGGCAAGCAGCCGCTCCTCGGGCTCGGGGCCTCCGACGTGCCGCCGCATCTCCGGGGTGTTGATCCGCCGCAGGAGCGGAAGGGCCGCCTCCGACCAGGGCTCCAGGTGAACGTCCATGCGGAGCAGCCTGTCAGGGCCCCGTGGCGCCCTGCACCTCGGTTTCCCCGGGGGCGCACCCGGCGCGGGTACGGCGCGTGGCGGCGGGTACGATCTGCCGCGATGCGCAGTGACGGAGGAGCCGGCCGAGGCGGTGCGATACCCGCCCGCCTGAGCGGTGTTGTCCTCGTCCTGTGCGGGCTGCTCGCCGCCCTCGCGGTCTGCGGCCACTCCGGGGCGCCGGACGACGCGTACGGCCCCGCGCGGACCCTCGTCTCCTCGCACGTCGCGTACGTCGCCGACGAGGTGTGCACGGACGGCCATGACCCCGGCAGGCGCGGCAACGGCTGCTCCCCCGTGGAGCACACTCCGGTGACCCTGGGCTCCGCGCCCCTGCCGGGCCTCGCCGGCGCGGAACCGCCGTCGGTGTGGCCGCCCGCGGTCGCCGCCGCGGGACTGCGTGCGCCGTCCCCCGGCACCGTGCGCCCCCTCGACCTGCACATGCTCCAGATCCAGCGGACGTAGAAGGGCCGAACGCGCCGGCGGCGACCGCCGGTGCGCGCCGTACGTCATCCGACCCTTCACCAGCACCGCCGTGTCATCGACGCGGCGGGGAATCAGGACATGCCATGGGTTCCCCCCATTCCAAGGCCAGGGCCACCGACCGCCGTGCGCGCGTCGAGGAGATACGCCGCCAGGAGCAGGCCCGCGAACGCCGCAACCGGATCATCACCATCACCGCCTGCACGGCCATCCTCGTCGGGCTGGTCGGTGGCGGCGTCTACCTGGTCAACTCCGCCGGCAACGACGGCGGGGAGAGCGGGAAGGCCGCGGCCGCCGGCTCCATCAGCGGGGAGAAGACGTGGTCCGGGCTCACGCAGAACCACGTGAACAAGACCGTCGACTACCCCATGAGCCCGCCCGCCGGCGGCGACCACAACCCCGTCTGGCAGAACTGCAACGGCGACGTCTACGACAAGCCCGTCACCAATGAGAACGCCGTGCACGCCCTGGAGCACGGCGCGGTGTGGGTCACGTACACCGACAAGGCGTCGGACGCCGACGTCAAGACGCTCGGCGCCCGCGTCTCGAAGACCCCGTATTCCCTGATGAGCCCCTACGCGGACCAGGCCTCACCGATCACCCTCACCGCGTGGGGCCACCAGTTGGGCGTCACCAAGGCCGACGACCCGCGCGTGGCGACCTTCTTCGACACCTATGTGCAGGGCGACCAGACCCCCGAGCCCGGCGCGCCCTGCACCGGGGGCAAGGCCTCGTGACCGCCGCCCGGGGCGCGGGCAGACCGCTGCTCGCGCTCGCCGGCGCCATGGCGCTGGTCGTGGTCGCGGCCCTGGCCTTCACCCTGCTCACGGCACGGCCCAGCAGCGGGGGCACCCCGGCCACGGACTCACCCGACGCCGGCTTCGCGCGCGACATGGCGATCCACCACCAGCAGGCGGTGGAGATGTCCCTGATCGTCCGCGACCGCACGGACGACGAGGACGTCCGCAGGCTCGCCTACGACGTCATCAACACCCAGGCCAACCAGCGCGGCATGCTGCTCGGCTGGCTGGACGTCTGGGGGCTGCCCAAGTCGTCGTCGAAGCCGCCCATGACGTGGATGGGCCACGACATGGCCTACGCGCCCCACGACGGGTCGCTGATGCCGGGCATGGCCACGGACACCGAACTGCGACGGCTCGACGCGGCACGGGGCAAGGCCGCCGCGGTCCTCTACCTCCACCTGCTCACCGCCCACCACAAAGGCGGCGTGGAGATGGCCGCCGCGGCCGCCGACCTCGCCCGGACCGACCAGGTACGGCGCTTGGCGGCGGGCATGGTCCAGGGCCAGGAGGCGGAGATACGCCTGATGGCCGACATGCTCGCGGCCCGCGGCGCGAGCCCGAACGCCTGACCCCGCCGGGGGCGCTCCCGGAGGCCGCCCGCCTCCGGGGCCCCCGGCGGTCCCGCGGCCGGAGCCGGCCGCGTCATGATCGGCCGGGCGTCGGTGCAGGTCACCGCCGTCTTATCGAAGTTGACAACGGTCACCGGTGCAGTCTTTGCCGATCGGTGTGCCGATGTGCTTCCCTGCGGGTGTCGTACCTGGAACGGGGAGGTCGCCGCACCATGAACGCGCACGATCACGAGCATGGGCATGGGCATGGGCACGGTCACGGGGTGACCGAGAACGCCGACCGGCGCTGGCTGGGGCTCGCGCTGGGCCTGATCGCCGGCTTCATGGCCGTCGAAGTCGTCGTCGGTCTGCTGGTGGGGTCCCTCGCGCTGCTCTCCGACGCCGCGCACATGCTCACCGACGCCGCCTCGATCGTGCTGGCGCTCGTCGCGATGCGGCTGGCGGCGCGCCCGGCGCGGGGCGGTTTCACGTACGGGCTCAAGCGCGCCGAGATCCTCTCGGCGCAGGCGAACGGCATCACCCTGCTGCTGCTCGCCGCGTGGCTGGCGTACGAGGCGGTGCGGCGGCTCGTCTCGCCGCCCGACGTGGCGGGCGGCCCGGTGCTGGTCACCGCGCTGGCCGGAGTGGTCGTCAACGTCGGCGCGGCATGGTGCCTGTCGCGGGCCAACCGCACGTCCCTCAACGTCGAGGGCGCGTTCCAGCACGTGCTGAACGACCTGTACGCCTTCATCGGCACCGCCGTGGCGGGCCTGGTCGTCCTGCTGACCGGATTCGTCCGCGCCGACGCCATCGCGACGCTCGTGGTGGTCGGCCTGATGCTCAAGGCGGGGTGCGGACTGGTGCGCGACTCCGGGCGGATCTTCCTGGAGGCGGCCCCGGCAGGGCTGGACCCGGACGAGGTGGGCGACCGGCTCGCCGCCCACGACGCCGTCACCGAGGTCCACGACCTGCACATCTGGACCATCACCTCCGGCCAGCCCGCCCTGTCTGCGCACGTCCTGGTCGAGCCGGGCGGTGACTGCCATGCCGTCCGGCGCGACCTGGAGCACCTGCTCGGCTCGGACTACGGGCTCACCCACACCACCCTGCAGGTCGACCACGCGCCCGCCGAACTCCTCACCGTGGGCGGTGCCCCGGACGCCGCGGCCGGCAGGGCGGACGGCCACTGCGGCGAGGCGCACGGCCCGGTGCACCGCGCCGTGCCGCACGGGCACTGACCCACCCGCTCAGCCGAGGCCCGGCACGAACTGCACCACGGCCATGTCGATGAGCTTGATGCCCAGGAACGGCAGGGCCAGCCCGCCGAGTCCGTACACCAGCAGGTTGCGCCGCAGCAGGTCGCCCGCCGAGGAGGGCGTGTAGCGGACGCCGCGCAGCGCCAGCGGGATCAGCGCCACGATGATGAGGGCGTTGAAGATGATCGCCGAGGTGATCGCGGACGACGGGCTGTGCAGCCGCATGATGTTGAGGGCGGACAGCCCGGGATAGGTCGCCGCGAACATCGCGGGGATGATCGCGAAGTACTTCGCCACGTCGTTGACGATGGAGAAGGTCGTCAGGGCACCCCGAGTGATGAGCAGTTGCTTGCCGACCTCGACGATCTCGATCAGCTTGGTGGGGTCGGAGTCCAGGTCCACCATGTTCCCGGCCTCCTTGGCGGCCGAGGTGCCGGTGTTCATGGCCACGCCCACGTCCGCCTGGGCCAGCGCCGGTGCGTCGTTGGTGCCGTCACCGGTCATCGCGACCAGGTTGCCGCCGGCCTGCTCCCGCTTGATGAGGGCCAGCTTGTCCTCCGGGGTAGCCTCGGCGAGGACGTCGTCGACGCCGGCCTCGTCGGCGATGGCGCGCGCGGTGAGCGGGTTGTCCCCGGTGACCATCACCGTGCGGATGCCCATCCGCCGCAGTTCCGCGAAGCGTTCACGGATGCCGTCCTTGACGACGTCCTTGAGGTGGACGACACCGAGGACCCGCGCGCCGTTCCAGTCGTCGAGGGCCACCAGCAGCGGGGTGCCGCCCGAGGCGCCGATGGCGTCCACCAGGTGGCCGGCCTCCTCGGGGACGTGGCCCCCGCGACCGGTGACCCAGCCGGCCACCGTGCCGGCCGCGCCCTTGCGCACGGAGGCGCCCGCGCCGTCCTCCCAGCGCAGGTCGACCCCGCTCATGCGGGTGCGGGCGGTGAAGGGCACGAAGCGGGTCTGTCCGAGCTCCCCCTCCGACGGGGCGCGCAGCCCGTACCGTTCCTTGGCCAGGACGACGATGGAGCGGCCCTCGGGGGTCTCGTCGGCGAGGCTGGAGACCTGCGCAGCCTGCGCGAGCTGCATGGCGTCGACGCCGGTGAGCGGGATGAACGCGGCGGCCCGGCGGTTGCCGAACGTGATGGTGCCGGTCTTGTCCAGCAGCAGGGTGGAGACGTCGCCGGCCGCCTCGACGGCGCGCCCGGACATCGCCAGCACGTTGCGCTGCACGAGGCGGTCCATGCCGGCGATGCCGATCGCCGAGAGCAGCGCGCCGATGGTCGTCGGGATCAAGGTGACCAGCAGGGCCACGAGGACGACGGTGCTCTGCGCCGCGTCCGCGTAGGCGGCCATCGGCTGGAGGGTGACGACGACCAGGATGAAGACGATCGTGAGCGACGCCAGCAGGATGTTGAGGGCGATCTCGTTGGGCGTCTTCTGCCGGGTGGCGCCCTCGACCAGGGCGATCATGCGGTCGAGGAAGGTCCGGCCGGGGCGGGAGGTGACGCGCACGACGATGCGGTCGGAGAGCACCTTCGTGCCGCCGGTGACCCCCGAACGGTCGCCGCCCGCCTCCCGGATCACCGGGGCGGACTCGCCCGTGATGGCCGACTCGTCGACGGCGGCGATCCCGTCGACGACCTCGCCGTCGCCCGGCACGGTCTCCCCGGCCTCGACGAGGACGACGTCGAACGGCTTCAGCTCGGCGGCGGGGATCGTCCGCTCGGTGTGGTCGCGGCCGTAGGGGCGCCAGCCGGTCAGCCTCCGGGCGACGGTGTCGGTCCTGGTGCGGCGCAGCGACTCGGCCTGGGCCTTGCCGCGGCCCTCGGCCACGGCCTCCGCCAGGTTGGCGAAGATCACGGTGAGCCAGAGCCAGGCGCTGATCACCCAGGCGAAGACGCTCGGGTGCACGACCGCCGAGGCGGTGGTCAGCGCGGCGCCGGTCTCCACGACGAAGAGGACGGGGTTGCGCACCATGCGGCGGGGGTCGAGCTTGCGCAGCGCCTCGGGCAAGGCCTCCAGGAGCAGGCGGGGATCCAGCAGGCCGGCGGACACCTTGCGCCTGCCGCCGCGGCGTACGGGCGGCTGTGCGGGCGGCTGTGCGGGCGGGGCCGGGGTGCGGTCGGTCGAGGGAGCCAGGGGCTGCATGCTCGGGGGTGCCTTCTGCTGGTCTGTTCACCGGTGGACGGCCACCAGCACACCCTCGCCGGGAGGACCGCGGCGCGCTCCTGACAGGTCCTTTGCGGTAGGGGAGGGCGATTCTGACGCGGCGTTGACGTGCCCGTGCGCGCGCCGGTGACGCCGCCACGGCGAGCGGGGGGCGCGCGTCAGGGCGTCGTCAGGAATCACGGCCGGTCCTTGTCCGCGGATCCGCCGCGGCGTTGGATGGGGAGGTGAACAGCGGTCCGCGCCATGACGACCGGCCACCCCATCGGGTGCCGCCGGTACCGCGCGCTGTCCTCCCGCCGGTGTCCTGAGGGCGCCGGTGCCCCGTGGTCGCCCCGGGCGGCCGCCCCTGTTCCCCGTACGCGAGCGCCGTCACCCCTGTGTCCGGTGCGATGTGGCGTACCGATCCACGGAGTGGTCCATGTCTGCGTCCTTCGTCCCCGTCGTCCCCCCGCGCACCGCCCTGGTCACCGGGGCGACGTCCGGCATCGGGTGGGAGACCGCCCGGCTGCTCGCCGAGCGGGGCTGCACGGTCATCGTCCACGGTCGCGACACGGAGTCGGCGCACCATGCGGTGGAGCGGCTGGTGGCGGCCGGCACCGAACGTGTCCGGTTGCGCCTGGCGGTCGCCGACTTCACCCGGCTCTCAGAGGTCCGCCACCTGGCGGCCACCGTGCGGGGCCTGCATCCCGCGCTGGACGTCCTCGTCAACAACGCCGCGGTCGTCGCGCCGGAGCGCCACACCCTCACGGCCGACGGCCACGAGATCTCCTTCCAGGTGAACTTCCTCGCGGCCTACCTGCTCACCCGTGAGCTGGCGGGCCCGCTGACGGCGCGCCCCGGCGCCCGGGTGGTCAACGTGTCGTCCGCGACGCACCGGTCGGCCTCCCTGGCGTGGAGCGACCTGAACCGTTCCCGCCGCTACTCGCGGCACGCCGCGTACGCCCAGTCGCAACTGGCCCTCACCGTCTTCGCCCGGGCGGCCGCGCCCGCCGGCGTCACGGCCGTCAGCGTGCACCCGGGGGTGTGCGAGACGCGTCTGCTGCCGCTGTACGCGCACGAGGGCGAGCCCGCCGCCGAGGGCGCCGCGCGGGTGGCCCGGCTGTGCGACCCGGAGACCGAACTCGTCCCGGGCGCCTACTACGACCGGGCCGCGCTCGCCCCGGCCGCCCGGACCGCGGTCGAGGACCGCACGGTGCGCCGTCTGTGCAAGGTCGCCGACCTGCTCGTCACCGCCTGAAGGGAGGACCACCGTGTCGAAGCGTGCCCGCAAGAAGAGGGCCAGGCGCAAGAAGGGCGCCGGCCACGGCAACAAGCCCGGCCAGGGCTGATGTCCTCACGGCGGTGCGGGGCCCCGGGGCGGCCGCCCCCGTGCGACCCCCCCGCCGGGTGCGCTCCCCGACCCCCGCGCGCGCCGCACGGGTGGGGGGCGGTGATGGGACCGCACCGCAGCGCCCGGCGGGTGGCCCCCCGC
>NZ_JBHWGA010000067.1:4699-5640 GCF_042733315.1 Streptomyces sp. NPDC059718 | reverse complement strand
CGGCCGCGCGACGCCCAAACCCCGCGGGCGCTGGCTTTGCTCGGTGTGGCGGGGGCGGCCCCGGGCCGCCACGCCCCGCCCCCCCCCCGCCGTCCGTTTCGCAGCGCGTACCACGGCGTACGCGGAAGGTGTGGTCACCGGTGATCGAAGTCCCCTCCCTGGACGGCTGGTTCCCCTCCGGAGTGCCCGGGCCCGCGGCGCTCGCGGAGCACGTGAAGGCGACCGGCAACGGGCAGTGGTGGGCCGACCGGGCGGTCGGGCCCCGCGCGGTCGCGGTGGCGTGCGCGGACCACGTGCTGCTGGAGGGCGATCCCCGGTACGTCGACCCGGACGCTCTCGCTGCCCTGGGGCACGACGGCTACGTCCTGGCCCGCACGCGTTTCCTGCCGGTCCTGGGGGCGGCGTTCGACCGGATCGTGCCCTGGGAGCGGATGATCTGGGTGCAGTCGCGGCCGGTGCCGCGGAGGCTGCCGCCGCGGGACGTGGTGGTGCGCAGGCTGGCGCCGGGCGACGGAGCGGCCGTGGCCGGCGCGGGCGACGACGCCGCCTGGATCACCCGCAGTTGGGGCGGTGCGCACGGGCTCGCCGCGTCGGGCCACGCGTGGGGGGCGTTCCGCTCGGGCCGCCTGGTCTCGCTGGCGTGCACGTACTTCCTCGGCGGCGTGTACGAGGACCTCGCGGTCGTCACGCTGCGGGGCCACCGCCGCGAGGGCCTGGCGCTCGCCTGCCTGTCGGGCCTGTGCGGCGACGTCGCGGCCCGCGGTCGCACACCCAGCTGGACGTGCTCGCGCGGGAACCGGCCCAGCCGGCGGCTGGCCTGGACGGCGGGTTTCCGGCTGTTCGGCGAGTACGTCCACTACGGCGTCGGGCGGCCCCGGGGGGGCGGGCCCCCGGGGGGGGCGGGGGGGGTCGGGGGGGGTTTGGGTGCGGTGTCGGGCGTG
>NZ_JBHWGA010000067.1:0-4689 GCF_042733315.1 Streptomyces sp. NPDC059718 | reverse complement strand
CCTGCGGCCGGTGCCCGGGGGGTACCGGCCCCCGCGGGGGGCGGGCGTGGCGGGGGGTTTTCCGGTTGTGGGGCGTTTCCGCCCAATCGGGGGGGGGGCGCCCCGGGGGCGGGGGCCGCCCGGGTGGGATCACGCGCGCCGTCACGGCACGTTGACCGCCGGCCCGGCCCGCTCCGACGCGGGCGTCGCGGGCGGACGACCAACGAACGCACCCCGCCCGGTGGGCCCCCACCGGGCGGGGTACGGTGCGTCGGCTCAGGGCTCGAAGCGGTACCCCATGCCCGGCACGGTGATCAGGTGGCGCGGGTGGGCGGGGTCCGGCTCCAGCTTGTGCCGGAGGGTGGCGAGGTAGACCCGCAGGTAGTTGGTGCGTTTCTCGTTGCCCGGACCCCATACGTCGCGCAGCAGCTGGCGCCCGGTGATCAGGCGCCCGGGGTTGCGCAGCAGCGGGGCGAGCAGCCGCCACTCGGTGGGCGTGAGCCGCGGGGCCGCGCCCTTGCCGGAGCGGCGCTCGACGGTGAACGCGCCCAGGTCGACGCGGTAGTCCGCGATGGTGACCGTCTCCGGCTCCTCCAGGACGGGCGGGCGGCGCAGCACGGCGCGCAGCCGGGCCGCCAGCTCGTCCATGGAGAACGGCTTGGTGACGAAGTCGTCGGCCCCCGCGTCCAGCGCCTCGACCTTGTCGGCCGGCCCGGTCCGCCCGGACAGCACGATGATGGGCAGCGGGCTCCAGGCGCGCACGCCGTGGATGATGTCGGTGCCGGACATGTCGGGCAGGCCGAGGTCGAGGATGAGGGCGTCGGGCGGCTGCCGGGACACCAGCAGCAGTGCCGTGGTGCCGTCGGGGGCGGTGGCGACGGCGTAGTGACGCGCCGTCAGATTGATGTCCAGCGCCTTCAGGATCTGCGGTTCGTCGTCGACGATCAGGACGCGCCTCATGTCAGCGCCTCCTCCCCGCCGACGGGGGCGGCGGGTACGTCGGCCGGACCGCCTGCGGTGGGCAGGGACAGGACCATGGTGAGACCTCCGCCAGGGGTGTCCTCGGGGGTGAGGGTGCCGCCCATGGCCTCGGTCAGGCCGCGCGAGAGGGCGAGCCCGAGGCCGAGGCCGGTGGTGTTGTCGGTGTCGCCGAGCCGCTGGAAGGGTTCGAAGACCCTCTCCCGGTCGGCGGGTCGGAGGCCGGGGCCGCGGTCCGCGACGCGCAGCTCGATGACCGGGCCGAGGGCGCTGGCGCTGACCAGGACCGCGGTGCCCTCCGGGGCGTACCGCTGTGCGTTGGTCACCAGGTTGGCGATGACGCGTTCCAGGAGCGGCGGGTCGGCCAGCGCGAACGGTACGTCCGCCAGGCCCCGGGTGGTGACGGGGACCGTGCTCTCGGCCAGGCTGTCGAGGGCGAGCGAGGCCGCTTCGGCCACGGAGGCCGGCTCGAGGGCCAGGCTGAGCGCGCCGGCCTGCAGCCGGCTCATGTCGAGGAGGTTGTCCACCAGCCGGTTGAGCCGGTCCAGGGACACCTCCGCGGTGGCCAGCAGTTCCTCCTGGTCCTCGGCGGAGAACTCGACCTCCCGGCTGCGCAGTGAGCTGACGGCCGCCCAGGCGCCGGCCAGCGGGGTGCGCAGGTCGTGGCTGACCGCCGCGAGCAGCGCCGTCCGCATGCGGTCGGCCGCCCTGACGGGCTCCACCTCTGCGGCGGCCTCGGCCAGCCGGGCCCGTTCCAGCGCGGAGGCCACGTGCCCGGCGAAGGCGATGAGCACACGCCGCTCCGAGGCCGCCAGGCGGCGGCCGCGCAGGACGAGGACGTCGTCCGGTCCGACGGGCACGGCCACCACGCCGTCCGCGGGATCGTCCACCGGCGCCGCCCCGCCGTCGGAACCGTGCACGAGCTCGGCCGACTCCATGCCGAAGGCCTCCCGCGTACGGTGCAGCAGGGCCTCGACGGCCTGGTCGCCGCGCAGGATGCTCCCGGCGAGGGAGGACAGCGTCTCGGCCTCGGCGGTGGCGTTGGCCGCGCGTCTGGACAGCCGCAGCGAGCGGTCCACGATCGTCGCGACGGTCACGGCGACGAGCGCGAAGACGGCCAGCGCCAGCATGTTGTTGGTCTCGCCGATGGTGAACCGGCCGATGGGCGGTATGAAGTAGTAGTTCAGCAGCAGGGACGCGGTCAGGGACGCGAGCAGCGCGGAGACGACGCCGCCGATGCAGGCGACGCCGACCACGGTCAGCAGGAAGAGCAGCGCCTCGCTGGTGAGGTTCAGGTGGCCCCGGCTGTTGGCGAGCACCGCGGTGAGCAGGGCGGGCAGGACGAATCCCGCGACGGGGCCCGCCACCTTCCGCACCGGGGGCAGCGAGCTGCCGGTGGCGGGCAGGAGGCGGCCGCGTCCCGCGCGCTCGTGGGTGACCATGTGGACGTCGATGTCGCCGGAGCGTTCCACGATGGTCTCGCCGACCCCGCGCCCGGTGAGGAACTGGGACAGCCTCCCGCGCCGGCTGGTGCCCATCACCAGCTGGGTGGCGCTCTCGGCCCGCGCGAAGTCCAGCAGGGCATCGGGGACGTGGTCGCCGACGACGGAATGGAAGGTGCCGCCGAGGCTCTCCACCAGGGCCCGCTGCTTGGCCAGCGCGGCGGGCGAGGCGTCGGCCAGTCCGTCGCTGCGCACGATGTGGACGGCGAGCAGGTCGCCACCGGCGGACCGAGCGGCGATCCGGGCGGCGCGGCGGATGAGGGTCGCGCCCTCCGGGCCGCCGGTCACGGCGACCACCACGCGCTCCCGGGTCTCCCAGACGCGTCCGATCCCGTGCTCGGAGCGGTACTTCTGCAGCGCCTCGTCCACGCGTCCGGCGACCCAGAGCAGGGCGAGTTCGCGCAGCGCGGTGAGGTTCCCGACGCGGAAGTAGTTCGACAGGGCCGCGTCGACCTTCTCCGGTGCGTAGACGTTGCCGTGGGCCATCCGGCGGCGCAGGGCCTCGGCGGGCATGTCGACGAGCTCGATCTGGTCGGCGCGGCGGACGACCTCGTCCGGGACGGTCTCCCGCTGGGGCACGCCGGTGATCTTCTCGACGACGTCGTTGAGCGACTCCAGGTGCTGGATGTTGACGGCGGTGATCACGTCGATCCCCGCCTTTAGGAGCACCTCGATGTCCTGCCAGCGCTTGGCGTGGCGGCCGCCGGGGATGTTGGTGTGGGCCATCTCGTCGACGAGTGCCACCTGCGGTGCGCGGGCGAGGACGGCGTCGAGGTCCATCTCGGTGAAGACGGTGCCCCGGTACTCGCGTTCCGCGCGGGGCACGACCTCCAGACCGTCGAGCATCTCCTCCGTGAGCGGCCGCTTGTGGCACTCGACGTACCCCACGACGACGTCGGTGCCCCGGGCGCCCCGGCGGCGTGCCTCGTCGAGCATGCGGTAGGTCTTCCCGACTCCGGGGGCCGCCCCGAGGAAGACCTTGAGTCTGCCGGGCCGTCCGTGGGGAGTGCCGGCCGGGGCCGGGACGACTGGCTGCGTCACCGGGAGTCCTTCCTTGTACGGGTGTCACGCCGCCCGGCGGCGCAGGTGGTCCCGGCCCCGCCGGGCGGCGTGGTACGGGCGGTTCGGTGGTGACGTGACGTCACTTCAGCTCGGTGAGCGCCTGGTTGAGTTCCACCACGTTGACGCGCTCCGCGCCGAGGAAGCCGAGGGTCCGGCCCTGGACGTGGTCCTCCACCAGCTTGCGCACGGTGGCGGCGTCCAGGCCGCGGGCCTGGGCGACCCGCTCGACCTGCTCGCGGGCGTACTCGGGCGAGATGTGCGGGTCGAGGCCGGAGCCGGAGGCCGTGACGGCGTCGACCGGCACGTCCTCGGGGGCGACGCCGTCGAACTCGGCGACCGCGGCCCGGCGTTCCTTGATGGTCTTCACCAGGTCCTCGTCGTTCGGGCCGAGGTTGGAGGCGCCGGTGACCAGCGGGTCGTAGCCGCCGGGTCGCGGCTGGAACCACTTCGGGTCCGGCTGGGCGACCTCTTCGGCGTCGTCCGGGTCCTTCTTGGGGAGGGTGAAGTTCTGGCCGATGAGGCTGGAACCGACGGTCTTGCCGTCCTGGGTGATCCTGGAGCCGTTGGCCTGGTCGGAGAACGCCGCCTGGGCGACGCCGGTGACGGCCAGCGGGTATGCGATGCCCAGGAGCACCGTGAACACCAGCAGCATCCGCAGGGCGGCCACGTGGTTGCGGACCACGGTGGGCAGGGAGCCGAACATGATGGGTTGCCTTCTTCTGTCAGCTGAGGCCGGGGATGAACTGGATGATCAGGTCGATCGCCTTGATGCCGACGAACGGCAGCACGAGACCGCCCAGGCCGTAGACCCAGATGTTGCGGGTCAGCAGCGCGGAGGCCGACGACGGCCGGTAGCGCACGCCGCGCAGGGCGAGCGGGATCAGCACGACGATGATCAGGGCGTTGAAGATGATCGCCGAGGAGATCGCCGACGTCGGGCTGTGCAGCTGCATGATGTTGAGCTTGTCCAGACCCGGGTAGGCGATCGCGAACATCGCGGGGATGATCGCGAAGTACTTCGCCACGTCGTTGGCGATGGAGAAGGTGGTCAGCGCGCCGCGGGTGATGAGCAGCTGCTTGCCGATCTCCACGATCTCGATCAGCTTGGTGGGGTTGGAGTCCAGGTCCACCATGTTCCCGGCCTCCTTGGCGGCCGAGGTGCCGGTGT
>NZ_JBHWGA010000066.1:0-43918 GCF_042733315.1 Streptomyces sp. NPDC059718 | reverse complement strand
GATTGGTTCAGCTCAGTCCAGCTCAGTTCGGGTCAGTTGTGGTCGGTGACCTCGAAGTGCAGCCGAACATGGGTCGCCGAATCGGCGCCGGCCAGTGTGACACCGGTCGGACCCGGCTTGGCCGTCCCCGGGACGCTGATGGTTGCGCCGTGGATCACACCGTCGGCGTTCGCGTGCACGGTGATGAAGGCGAGACCGTCACCGAAGCCGATCCTCACGGCCTCGTTCGGCGCGAACCCGCTGGCGTTGACGACGATCGCCGTGGCGCGCGGCCCCGACGTCGTCGACAACAGCACGTCCGGTCGGTACGTCCGCGCCTGCGGTTCATCGGTCACCCGGACGGTGGCCGTCGCCGGAGTCCGCGAGGACGCGCCGGCCGCGGTGATGGCGTACCGGCCGGGCTGCGCGTCATCGGACGCCGCCACGGACGCGTGGACCGCACCCGTCGCAGAGGCCTCGACCGTCACGCTGCGCGCCGGGCTGGTGCCCAGCTTGACGGTCACGCGCTCGCCGGCGGCGAACCCGCTGCCGTTGACGGTGATCGCGTCACCGGCCTCGACGGTGGTGGATGCCGACGCCGAGATCGACGGCTGCAGCGCCGCCTTCCCCACGGTCACGGTGAACGTCTCGGTCCTGCTGGACAGCGTGTCCCACGTGGTGACGTGCACGGTGTACGTGCCCTGCTGCACGTACGTGTGCTCTCCGTTGATCGCACCGGACGCGTCGACCGTGGCGTCGGACGGAACCGTGCCGTCACCCCACTGGACGCGGGCCTGGTAGCCCGTCGGGCGGGGAACGCCGCCGGTCACCGAACCGAGGTCCGCCGCGAGGGCCTTCCCCGGGGTGGCCGTCCGGTCCTTGGGAGTGGTGGTCACCAGAGCGGGCGCCGGCGTGCCGTCGTGGGCGACGGCGAACACGTGGATCCGGCCGGCGGAACCGGCGTCGCCGGTCTGCTTGGGCAGGGTCACCGACACCAGCGTCTTGCCCGCCGGGATCTGGAACGGCGTGGTGGCGAACAGGAACGGCTGGGCGCTGTCCCGGCTCGTGCCGAGCAGTCGGTAGGCGGACTTGGCGACGACGATGTTGCCGAAGGACGGCGTGCCGCCTGCGTTGCCGCCCAGCGTCCAGTCGCTCATCTGGATCGGGACGGTGGCGGTGCTGCCGTCGCTGAACGTCGCCGTGCCGGTGGTGTTCTGGTTGCCCTGCGTGCCGGCGCCGATGAACGAGATGCTCTTCGCGTCGGCCGGCAGGTTGAGCACGAGCGTGTTGCCGTTGCCCGTCGCGTTGTCCGGCTGGCCCGCCGGGGTCTCCGGAAGCGTGAAGTGCAGTGCCGTGCCGGGCACGTCGTGCTGCTGGCCCTGGGTCACGCCGGCCGCCTTGAGAGCGGCACGCGAGTACGCCCACGACTTGCTGTCGCAGTTCGCGGCGAGCGCGCCCTCGTCCCCGATGCAGACGGTGTCGAAGGCGGCGGTGAGGCTGGAGCTCGGCGCGTACGCCACGTCGGCCCCGACCGTGCCCGAGCCCTGGACGGTGCCGTCGGTCACCGTGACGTTCGCCTGGTAGTAACCGGGCTTGGCGTAGGTGTGCGTACCGCTGACGCTGTACACGCCCCGCGAGCTCAGAGCCGTGGTGCCCGTGGTGACCGGCGAGCCGTCACCCCAGTCGATCGTGGCCTGGTAGCCGCTCGCGGTGCCCCCGGTGACGGTGGCCAGGGGTGCCGAGACCGCGACGCCGGACGTCGCGTGCAGCCCGCTGCTCACGCCGGCGACCGTGAGGTCGCCGCCACCGAGCTGGACGTCGCCGCCCGCGAGCAGTTCGACCTCGGCGAGGCTGGTCTGCGCGGCGCCGGCGGTCTCCTTCACGACCAGGCGGAACCGTGCGAACTTCCCTGGATTGCCGATCTTGAACGCCCGGGTCTGGTTGCGCGACGGGAACACCTCGCGGTGACGCGAGTCGAGCGTGGTCCAGGTGATCCCGTCGTTGGAGGCCTGCAGCTTCCAGTCCGTCGGGTCGCCCGCACCCGCACCGGAGGTGAGGGTGTAGTACGACGGTGTCTGCTTGCCGCCGCGGTAGACCCAGTCGATCTGGGGCTCGTCGGTGGCGAAGGTCATCTGCGTGGTCGACGAGTCGTCGAACAGCTTCGACGCGTCCTGCCCGTCGCTGGTGGTCGCGGTGCCGAGGCCCGGACCCGTGGTGTCCTGCAAGGGCTTGGGGACGTCTGTGCCCTTGGTCAGCGACGGCGGCGCGTCCTTCTTGCCGGTGCCCCAGGACGACGGCTGCGAGCCCATCGCGAAGTCGATCGTGCCGCCGTGGACGAGCTCGGCCGAGTCGACGGACACTGCGCGCTGGGTCTTGCCGTTGACCTTCACACCCTGCACGTAGATGTTCTTGGTGCTGTTGTCCGGCGCGTTGACAACGATGTCGCCGCTCGTGCGGTGGACGGTCATCTTGGTGAACTGCGGCGAGCCTATGGCCCAGTTGGAGGAGCCGGCCTGCAGCGGGTAGATGCCCAGCGAGCTGAGGATGTACCACGACGACATCTCGCCGTTGTCCTCGTCACCCGGGTAGCCCTGGCCGATCTCGTCGCCAACGTAGAGGCGCTGCAGGATCTCCCGCACGATCGCCTGCGTCTTGGACGGCGCACCGGCGTAGTCGTACATGTACGGGATGTGGTGCGAGGGCTGGTTGCTCATGCCGAGCTGGCCCAGGCGCACCGCCTGCGCCTCGAGCATCTCGTGGATCGTGCCGTTGTACCCACCGGGGTGGTCGGCGTTCTCCGGGGTGGAGAAGAACTGGTCGAGCTTCTGCTCCAGCTGCTTCTGGCCGCCGTAGAGGTTGGCCAGGCCCTGGCCGTCCTGCTGCGCGGTGAACGCGAAGTTCCAGCCGTTCGTCTCGGTGTAGGCGCCGCCCCAGTCGAGCGGGTTGCCGGTGAGGAACGTGCCGTTGGCCTGGCGTCCCTCGAAGAACTCGCTGTCCTTGTCGAAGAGGTTGACGTAGTTGCGGGCCCGCTGGAGGAAGTACGCCGACTCCTCCTTGATCCGCTTGCGGTCGTCCTTCGGCACCGACTTGTCGTCGGCCAGGGCCGCGCCCATGTTGCCGATGCCGTAGTCGTTGATGAAGCCTTCCAGCGCCCACGACACGGACTCGCCGGTGGAGGTGGGCGTGTAGCCGAGGAACAGCCCGTTTTCGATGCCCTTGCGGCCGACCTCACTGCGGCCGGACGCGACGGTGGCGTCCTTGACCGCCGCCTCGTACGCGCCGAGCGGGTCGGGCACGTCGACACCGTTGAGGTAGGCCTCGGCCAGTGCCACGTTGGCGCTGGTGCCGGTCATCAGGTCGGCGTAGCCGGGTGAGGACCAGCGGGCTATCCACCCGCCGTCGCGGTACTGCTGGACGAAGCCGTCGGCGATCTTGGCCGCGACGTCCGGGTACAGCAGCGAGTACGCGGGCCACACGGTGCGGTAGGTGTCCCAGAACCCGTTGTTGACGTAGATCTGGCCGTCCACGACCTTGGCGCCGGTCTGCGTGGCGGTCGACGTGCCGGTCGGTGCCGACACCGGGCTCGCGTACTGCCAGCGCGGCGCGGCTGCGGTGCCGGTGTTCTCCGACTGCGAGTTCGGGTACAGGTTCAACCGGTAGAGGTTCGAGTAGAGCGTGACCTTCTGCGTCTCGTTCGCGCCCTGCACCTCGATCCGGCCGAGCCGGTCCTTCCACGCCGCGGTGGCCGCGTCGTGGATCTGGTCGAAGCTCTGCCCGGTGACCTCCAGGCCGAGGTTCTTGCCCGCCTGGCCGACCGAGAGGAACGAGGTCGCGATCCGCAGCGTCACCTGCCGGCTCGCGGAGGTGTCGAAGGTGGCGGAAGCGGCGGAGGTCGCCGTCGGCGCCCGGTCGAAGGTGCCGGAAACGAACATCCGGCTGCGACCGGCCGACAGACCGCTTCCGTTGTCCACCCAGCCGGTGAAGGTGCCGTCCGTGCCGATGGTGAACGTGCCGTTGTAGAAGACCAGGCTTCCGGTGGTCTGCCCGGACGGGAAGGTGAACTGCATGATGCCACCGTGGTCGGTGGGCGACATCTGCGCCTTCAGGCCGTTCTGCGTGGTGACCTGGTAGAAGTCCGGCCGCGCGATCTCGTCGTCGTGGCTGAAGGCGAGTGCGCGTCCGCTGGGCGCTCCGGTGAGCGAGCCCCCGGCCGGCACCGGCATGACCGACATCTGGTTGCGGTCACCCATCCACGGGCTGGGCTCGTGCGAGATCGCGAGTCCCTGCAGCGTCGCCAGGTTGGCCGCGTTGTTGCCCGCCTGGTAGTCGTACTCCCAGGAGTTGGACGCGGCGTTGGTGACCGGCGTGAAGAAGTTGAAGCCGTTCGGCATCGCCGAGATCGGCAGGTTGTTGCCGCGCGAGAACCCGCCGGAGGCGTTGGTGCCGCGCCGGGTGTCGACGAAGTTGGTCAGGCTGGAGCCGTCCACCGGCGTCGGGGTGCCCGACACGGTGACGGCGTCGAGCCAGCCCTGGAAACGCGTCGAGGCGGTGGCCTTGGGGTCGTCGTAGGAGAGCAGGACGCGGTCGATCGTCTTGCCGCCTGCGACCGCCCCGATCTCGGACTGCACCGCGTTCCACTGGTCGGCGTAGAGCACCTTCGACGCACCCTGCCCGGCCGCGGTGAGCGCGTAGCCGTGCTGGTCGACGGGTGAGAGGCCGCTCAGGTAGGTGCCGTCGGTGAAGTGCAGGTCGACGGCCGCGTAGGTGGACGGGTACTGGGTGTCCTTGGCGGTGAACTCGGGGAAGATCTTGTACGACAGCCGGGTCTTGGGCCCGACCGGGATGTCGACGTCGAAGAGCTTGTTGGTCGCGTACGAGCGGCCGTCGGCCCGTGCGCCGCCCGAGTACCGCAGCGAGGCCACGCCGGAGAACCCGGCCCCCGGCTTCATGTTGTAGCCGCTGACCGGTCCCGCGCCGGCGACACTGACCATCGGGGTGGCCGGCGGCAGGACGTTCGAGCCGTCGCTGATGTTCCAGTCCGCGAGCTGGAGGATCGAGTCACCGGAGTTCGCCGTGACGTTCAGCCGGTAGTACGCGTAGGCCGTCGTGTTGCTGAAGCTGTAGGTGTTGGTGGCGAACCGCCCGCTGAAGCTCACACCCGTCCGCGTGTCCAGGTCGGTCCACGCGCTGCCGTCGTTCGACCCCTGAACGGTGAAGTCCTTGGGGTCGCGGCCCGCCGCGTCGTTCGCGGAGGTCAGCGAGTACTTCACCACCGCCGCGGGCTTGGCCAGCCGGTACGTCACCCAGCCGGTCCTGGCGAACGCCAGCCACTTGGTCGACGGATTGGCGTCCTTGACGTTGGAGGCGATTTCCCCGGGCGGGTTGTCGGCGCTGGCGGTCACCGCGCTGACCTGGTCGAGCAGGCTGCCGGGCAGTCCGGTGGAGCTCGATCCGCTCAGGTTCTCCTGGACCGGCTTGCCGCTGCCGTCGACCTCGACGGTGCTCGCCGCGGCCTGCGGGTCGGCCGACTCGAAGGAGGAACTGAAGTTGCCGGGCGGCGGCGCCGCGGCACCCACCGAGGGTGCGACGACCAGCAGCCCCACGGGCAACGACAGGGCTATCGCCGCGCCGGCCCATCTTCGCAAGGACAAATGGCGGGCAGAGGGGGAAGGTGACACGGAGGGACCTTTCGTCATTGGAGGTCGGGAGCATCACGTCGGGGCTCGCCGCGGCTCGGTCCTGGACGGCGCCAGGAGGCGGTTCGACCCGGGGAACAGGTCAGTACAGGTCAGAACAGGTCAGTACGAAGCAGTGCCACGATCGCCGACGCGGGGCGGCGACAACCGCCTCGGCCCCACACATGTGTTGGGGCGAAGGTCCTGGATCACGCGGAAGCTCCGTAAAGGGATGGGGGACTCGTAAAAGGGCACGCCTGCCGTAGATCGCGGTTAGCGTGTTCCTTTCCAGACAACGTTGTCAAGAGTGGAGCGCGTAACCCCCGTGAAATAGCCCGTTTTCCTTCCCGGTTCGCCCGGCCGTGACCGGGCGGGCGAACCGGGGCCCGTCCCGTCCCGCCGGGGTGCCGCCGTGAGGCCCCGCGCTTCAGGCCTGCGGGAGCATCAGTGCGTTGAGCTCGCCCCTGGGGATGCCGCCCGCGACGGCGGCGTACGTGCCGGTGGCGAGCAGCTTCAGGAGGGCCAGAGCCAGGTAGAGGTCTTGCAGTCCGATCCCGGAACTGTCGAAGACTGTGATGTCACGGTGGTCGGTGCGTCCTGGGGCGCGCTGGGTGAGGACTTCGCCGAGGGGGATGAGGACGGTGTCCTCGGGTGCGTGCTGGCTTTCGCCCATGCGGCGTGCCTGTTCGGGCAGGTCGCAGAAGACCCGTGCGCGGGCGAACAGGGCGGGGGGCAGCTCCCGCTTTCCGGGGGCGTCGGCGCCCATGCAGGACAGGTGCGTGCCGGGGCGGACCCACTCGGCCTCGAACAGGGGAGGGTCTTCGGCCCGTGCGGTGGTGGCGGTGACGATCACGTCGGCGCTCGCGCAGGCTTCCTCGGCACCGGCCGCACGTGCTGTGTGTCCCTCTGCGGTGAGTGCGGCAGCCACGGTCGCTTCGCGGGCCTTGTCGCGTCCCACGATCAGGATCTCGCCGATCGGCCGGACCCGGGCGACGGCCCGCGCCTCATAGGCGGCCTGATGGCCGGTGCCGAAGACCGCAAGGGTGGCGGCGCCGGTGGGGGCGAGCAGGTCGACGGCGAGCGCGTTGGCCGCGGCGGTTCGGTAGGCGTTCGCGGCACCGAGTTCCAGGACGGCGGCGATCCGGCCGATCCTCTGGTCGAGCAGCAGCAAAGTGGAGTGGTGACGCGGGAGCCTACGTCTCAGGTTGTCCGGCCAGTAGGTGCCGATCTTCACCCCGGCATGCGTCGCGGACGCGGACGGCTTGAGCGTGAACCGGTTGCGCGGATCGGAGCCGTGCACGGCCAGGGAAGGGAAGACCACGCCCTTCACCGTCGCGGCGAAGGCCGCGCGTGCCGCTTCCAGAGCCAGCTCCTCGTCCACGAGCGCAGCCGTCTGTTCCTCCGAGATGAACAGCAGGCCACGGCCCGTGTCCGACGGCGGGCCGGAACTGGGCGGAGCAGCAGGTGCGGTGTGCGCGGCCGGTCCGGCGTCGATCATGTACGGCCCCTTCACTTAGCGTAGTTGTAGACCGTGGCCCGGGACACGCCCAGCAGGTCCGCGATGGTCTGCGCGGCGTCGCGCCCCTCGAAGTAGCCCTCGCCCTGCAGCTGCCGCACGAGCGCCTTCTTGTCGTCCCGACTCAGCGACCGGGGGGTGGCACCGCGCTCTGCGGCCAGCGCCTCCACAGTTCGGCGCAGCTCGCGCGCGTTGCGGTCCCGCAAATTCTCCAGCGGGTGCTCGCGGTGCTCGACATCGGTGGCCACGAGGTTCGACAACGCCAGCGTCACCGGCGACAGGACGGACACGTCAAGGTTCAGGCACAGGGCCGCGATGTACTGGCCCGCGGCGTTCTTGATGCCGATCGACGTGCTCTTCACCGGCCGACCGTCGGGAAACTGGTTGGGGTAGTTCTGGATCACGCTCGGGTACTGCGGATCCGCGATGCGGGCCAGGCCCATCCGTGTGCAGCCGGGGCCAGACGTCGGCGTCGGTCCAGTCCCGCAGGCGGCGCCAGGCGGTCACGCCCGAGCAGCCCACCACAGCAGCGGGTACATCCCGCCAGGCCACACCCTTACGCAGTACGTAGACGATGCCCGCCAGGGCAATACGGTCAGGCACCCGAAGTCGGCCCGGGCGCCGGTACCTTCGCTCAGGCTGCGGCGGCAGCAGTGGGGCTATGCGCTCCCACAGGTCATCGGGGACAAGATCATCAGTCACCCCGCCGACCCTGCCGACGAAGATCATCGATTGCCAACAAACACGCCGACCTCATTCTGAAACGATCAGTTAGGCCCGGCGGTGGCATGGTCACGGGGGAGTGGACCAAGCCGAAGACAGCGTTCGACACCTTTCGTGACTGGGTCGGGCTGTACGGCGACGGACCGGACGTCTTCATCCAACTGGTGAAGGACACCGCAGGCAACCACGAAGTACTCAAGACGTGGCCACAGGATTGGCAGACGTCAGAAGCGATAGGGGCATCCACGACCTGAAGGCCCGCTGCCGTATCCCACGCACGCCGCCTGTCAGCGGCGGCGGCTACGGTCGATTACATGACGATTCCCGGCACCGACCAAACGACGCCGACGTGGGTACTCAGGGTCACCGCCACCTCGGCTTCGCTGGATGCCGCGGCCTTCGAGCAGCAGCGCGCCTTGCTCCAGTCCGTCGCGGCATTCGACCAAACCACCCGCACCTGGAGCACACTGATCGGGCAGCTCGATCCGCGAGCCCTGAACATTCTGTCCCGGCTCTTCGAAGCGGCTCGCCGATACGGCACCAACGTCACGATGGAGGCCGTGGCACGCCCGGACGCCTGGCGAGGGCCATGCTTCACCGACGCAGAGGTCGCGGCCGCTCTCGCGATACAGGCCGACGATGCGCGACCCCTGGGGCACCTGCCCTTGGACTGAGCAGCGCAACGTTGCTGCTTGAGCCTATTGGCGCTACCTGCTCTGCCGCCGCAGACCTCTCCGGGCGCGAGGGCTACAGGTCCTTCAGGGCTCGACGAACGGCAAGCCCACCGCAGCTAGCTTGGTCTGCAGATTGATGTCGCTGGTAGCCACGTACACCCGTGCCCCAGGATGGCGCGACTGCAGCAGGAGTGTGGAGGCGAGGAAGCGGTCGTCGGGAACGGTGAGGTCGAGCCAATCCGGCAGGCCGTCTCCCTGTGGCTCGATGTGCTCAAAGACGGCATGAACTTCGCCGGCGACTCGAACCCCCACGAGCACGTCGCCGTTGTGCCGCAGTCCCTTCAGCCGGCGATCAGCTTGCTTGGCCGCCTCGCGCAGGTCTTGCGTTCGGCCGTCTCGCTTCTTGTCGTCGATCTCACGCAGCACGACCGGCAATAGGTGAACCATGTACCGAGGGCCGAGTTCGCCCTGGTAAAGCGTCACGTCGGGGTCGTCGAGCAGCGTGTTCGTATCCACCACAACCCGTACATGCCAGTCGTCGGCGGGCAGCAAGTCAGCGAGCGCCTGGAGCTTCGCGACAGCGGCGGCCACCTTCTGCGTCGCGGTGGACATGTCCCGTGGAGCGTGATGCTTGGCCCTGTTGGCGCGCACCAGCCAGTCCTCCAAGAGTCCGAGGCCGTCATCGAGGCTGTGCTGCACCTGTGGAGTCGGGTGGGGGAACAACAGGCGGAACCGGGGTCCCCAGGCGCGCAGCCGTTGCAGCAGTGCCATTCTGCGCGCCTCGCCGTCAGCAGTGCTGGTCTCCCACGCCCATCGGTTCGCTGTCATCACGATCATGCCCGCGCTCTCCAGGTTCCGCGGGCGGATAGAGGAGTCCGCCAGGATTGCCTGGTAGTCGGTGGCTATCGTTTCGAGCTCGCCGACAAGGCGGTCTGCGTACGAGGGTGGGGCGGGCTGCTTGTGGGCCATGCTGTCGATGATGCCGAACAAGCGCGGACGAGAGGGTCCTTTCCCAGACCTGGCAGAGCACCCCTTCATCGGACGGCACGTCAGGCACGCCCGGAGAACCCCGCGCATGGACAACAAATACGCATCGCATCCCGCTGTCTCTTTCGGTAGGACGCATCTGACTGCTATTGAATGCGGCGGGGGACGTCGTGATTCCCCCGGTTCGATCCGTCTGAGGGGGTACCGCCCGTATGTCACACCGGCCGTCGACCGGCACTGTTGGCTCCAGCAGCGATGATCCCGGTCTGAGCCGGCTGAAGGCCGCCCTGAGCGGATGGCGGGACGCGCTCATTGACATCGGCGGACGCAATCGGCTGCTGAACTTCCGGCACACCAGGACAGCCACGCTGGAGCTGACCAGCCCGAACGCTTCCACTCTCCTGGCGGGCCTGCCCCGCGGCCTGGACTTCGCACCGGTCGACGAAGAGGAAGACTCCGCCGCCAGCCCGCCCGTTCGTCGCCCTGCCCCCAGGCTAGGGCTGGTCACCCAGAAGGCCACGCAGGCAGGGCTGGATGCCGCGCTGAACCAGCTGCGCCTGAAGTCGCATCAGATGTACAACGACTACGGCCTGTGGGTGCTGTGGCTTGGCGTTGGCATGCTCGACTGGCGCGAGCCCGGTGCCCACGAGAGCAGCGCGGCGCCCCTGCTGCTCGTGCCGGTCGACCTGCGCCGCGACGGCCGCGATCGAACCCGGCTCCACGTCGTTGAGGACCAGGAGCGCATCCTCAACCCAGCGCTTGCGGTCAAGCTCGAACGGCTGGGCGTCGACGGGAGCGCCTTGACAGCGTGCGACGTCGGCGACTTCAGCGCTGTGCTGGCCGCGGCTCACGATGTCGCAGCCGAACGGAAGGGCTGGTCGGTCAGCGAGCGCGTCGTCCTGGGCCTGTTCGCCTCCTATAAGGAGGCCATGTATCAGGATCTGCAGCAGAACGAGGAGCGGATCCTCGCCCACCCGCTGGTGCGTGCGGTCGGCATCGGGCCAGAAGCAGGTCTGCCCGATGACCTGATCGACTTCGAGCCGGCGGACCTTGACCGCATCGACGAGCTTCAGCTCCCTGAGCGCACACCGCTGGTCCTGGACGCGGATGCCTCGCAGCGGCAGTGCATCGCTGCCGCACTGGACGGCCGCTCCTTCGTCGTCAGCGGCCCCCCGGGCACCGGCAAGAGCCAGACCATCACCAACATGATTGCTGCACTGATGCACGCCGGGCGCAGCGTCTTGTTCGTCAGTGAGAAGGCCGCGGCGCTCGATGTCGTCCGCAACCGACTGATCGGCGTCGGCCTTGGCGACTTCGTCATGGCGCTGCACAGCGGTAACACCACGAAGAAGGCCGTGGCCACCGAACTTGCCCGGGTGCTGACCACCGAGGCCCGTGTCACCGGTGCTGCGGAACACGAACTTGACCAGGCGCGCCGGCTGCGCGAGGAGCTGTCCGCCTACGCGGCCGCGATGAACCAAACCCGGGAGCCGCTGCAGCGCAGCCTGCACGACGTGCTCGGACGGCTGGTCCTGCTGGAGCAGGCCGGCACGCCGCTGCTTCCTGTGGACGGCAGGAACACCGACATCACCGGCACCCTCAGCGCTGCGGCACTGCAGGACCTGACGAATGCCGCCGAAGCGGTCAGCCGCGCCTGGCGGCCTGCCGCCGACGGGGAGGCCTTCGCGTGGCGCGGTCTGACAGGCGACTCCGCACTCACCCGGGCTGAGGGGGCTGCCGACGCTTTGCAGGCGCTGCAGGCAGCCATCGACCGCCGACCCTTCGCTACCGCCATCGCCCCGCCACGCGCCCTCCACGACGTCACCCGGCTGGTTCGGACCCTGCGCGCCGCGCTGCCTGCCCGCTCCGCCGTGCCGGGCGTGGCCCTTCCCGAAGACCTGTCAGTCACCCTGGCCGAGCTCGCGGACCTGTTCGGCATGCCCAAGCCGACCACGCCCGATGACGCTTTCGCTCTCTTCGAACTGGCCGACCTCACCGACGCCCCATCCCGCCCACCACGGCAATGGTTCGCCCCGGGGGCCCTCACGCAGGCCCAGACGGCGGCAGCCGAGTTGCGGACCGCGCTCACCGCTGAGGCCGAGGCACGCCGAGCTGTCGAGGACGTTTTCGGCGAGCAGGTCCTCACCGCCGTAGACCTCCCTGCCGTGGTCTCCCGCTTTGCCGAACAACACCGCGGGATGCTGACCCGCTTCTCTGCCCAGTACAAGTCTGATCGCGCGATGGTGGCGGCCCTCACCCACAGCGGGGCATGGGACAAGGTTCTTACCGGGCGGTTGGAACAGGCCCTGGCCTGGCAGCGTGCCACCGTCGAGACCGCCCGACTTGCCGGCAACCATCAAGGACTGCTGGACCGCTACACCCCGCGCGCGCTCGGCGACCTGGGCGCCCTGGCCCAGGCCCTCGACATCGCCGGCCGCATCGCCGAGGTCACCCGGAACGCCGACAGCCACGACCTGCTCGCCTCGCGGCTAGCGGACGACGCAGCCCCCGACCGGCTGCCCGGCCTGCTCGCCCACAAAGCCCGCAACGCACTGTCCGACTGGTGCGATGCAGCCGACCAGCGGGCCACCCACTGGTCCACGGCGGACACCAACCTGCTGCAACTCTTTGACGCCCCCCGCCGAGGCCAGCTCGCCCCAGCGCTGCTGGGCACACTCGACCAGGCCCGGCAAGCCATCGACGCTTTCCTCGCCGACCCCCGCGGACCCGAAGAGTGGCAGACCTACCGCGATGCCCTCGCCGTTCTCGCCCGCCAAGGAGCCGCCGACCTTCCCGCCCGCGCCGCCGAACGCGCCGTGTCTGCACAGCAGTTCCCAGCCGTCGTCGAACAGTCAATCCTCAGAGCCTGGGCCGACACCATCCTCGCCTGCGACCCCCGGCTGCGCACCACGCGCTCCGCCGACCTCGACGCCCGGGTCGTCTCATTCCGGGAGGCCGACCGACGCCTTGTCGCCGCAGCGGCCGGAGCGGTGATCGAGGCCTGCAACCGTCGCCGCCCACGCCGCATCGCCAGTGGGGACGCTGCGGTGATCACCCATCAGGCACAGATCACCAGGCGCCACATGCCGGTGCGTGATCTGCTGGGCCGCACCCGCGACGTCGTCCAGGCCATCAAGCCTTGCTTCATGATGAGCCCACTCAGCGTCAGCCAGTTCTTGCCCCCCGTCTTCCACTTCGACGTGGTCATTTTCGACGAGGCGTCCCAGGTCCGCCCCAGCGACGCAATCAACTGCATCTACCGGGGCAGCTCCCTGATCGTGGCTGGTGACTCCAAGCAGTTGCCGCCCACCACGTTCTTCGACTCCGCCGTCGAAGACGACTCCGACGAATACGACCAGAACGTCCCGGACAAATTCGAATCACTGCTCGACGCCTGCAAGGCCGGCGCCCTGCGCGAGCTGCCCCTGCGCTGGCACTACCGCAGCCGCCACGAGGACCTGATCACCTTCAGCAACCGGTCCTTCTACGACCCACGCATGATCACCTTCCCCGGTGCCCTCGACGAAGGCAACGACGTCGGCGTTGCCTACTTCAACGCAGCGGGCGTCTACGACCGCGGCGGCCGCCACGACAACCACATCGAAGCGGCGTTCGTCGCGGAACGCGTCATCCATCACTTCGACACCCGCCCCGGCCGCACCCTCGGCGTGGTCGCACTGTCCCAGGCCCAGGCATCCGCCATCGACCTGGCCGTCCAGCAGGCCCGGCTGTCCCGGCCCGATCTGGACGACTGCTTCACCGAGGACCGCCTCGACGGCTTCTTCGTCAAGAACCTCGAATCGGTACAGGGCGACGAACGCGACGTGATGATCATGTCCATCGGCTACGGCCCCGACGCACACGGCAAACTGACGACCCACTTCGGCCCCATCAACCGAGACCGCGGATGGCGCCGCCTCAACGTCGCCATCACCCGCGCCCGCTACCGCATGGAGGTCGTCGCCTCCTTCCACGGCACCGCACTCGCCGACAGCCCCAACGAGAGCGTCCAGCACCTCAAGCGCTACCTGGAGTACGCCGAGAACGGGCCCGCCGTCCTCGCCCAGGACGTCGTCCAAGGACCCGAGGAAACCGAAAGCCCCTTCGAAGAGTCCGTCCTGCAGGTCCTGCGCAGCTGGGGCTACACCGTCCAACCCCAGGTCGGCGTCGCCGGCTTCCGCATCGACCTCGGACTGCGCCACCCCGACAGGCCCGGCTCCTACGCGCTGGGCATCGAATGCGACGGCGCCATGTACCACTCCTCGAAAGCCGCCCGCGACCGCGACCGCCTCCGCGAACAAGTCCTCACCGGGCTGGGCTGGCGCCTCTACCGCATCTGGGGCACCGACTGGTACCGAGGACGACCCGCCGCCGAACAACGACTGCGCGCAGCCGTCGAACAAGCCGTAGTCCAAGGTCCCCTCACGGTCTCCTCCACCAGGACAACGACGACACCCGCCACGACATCCGGCGAACCCGGACACCAGGCGAGCCCACCTGTACCAACCCGGACCTCTGTCGTCGCAGCCGAGCCAGAACGGGTGCCAGTCCGGCCCGACCCAGAACGCCCCTGGAGCGCCCCTTACGAGGTGTGCGACATGACCGTGAGCTCACTGCACGAGCTCCACACACCAGAAGCCCGGCCCGAACTCAACCAGCTACTACGCACGATCGTCGAAACCGAGGGTCCCATCCACGAGGACCTACTGGTACAGCGCGCCCGTGAAGCCTGGGGCGTGGCACGAGCCGGAAACCGCATCCGTGACAACGTCCGCGAAGTCGTCCGCGTCCTGGCACGCACCGGGAGGATCTCCGTCCGGGCCGGCTTCCTGAACCTTACCGGCCGCGAGGACCCCAAAGCCCGCTACCCCGACGGCGAGGAAGCGCCGCGCAAAGCCCTGCACATTGCCCCTGCAGAGCGACAACTCGCACTGTACGAGCTGTCTGCGGAATGTCCTGGCATGTCTCGCGATGAGCTCGTCCGAGTGACGTGCGAGTTCTTCGGCTGGCGGCGGGCAGGGCGTGACATCCGCAGTTGCCTCGAAGGCGACATCGCAGACCTCTACGGGCAGGGAAAGTTTGTGGGCTCGGAGGGGCGTATCACCGCGGTGCGCTGACACGCCCGCAACTTGCCTGGCACAACGGGCCCGTCGTGACATCCCCAGGATGTCGCCCGCTGCCGGCGGCGGAGAGGCGGCTCGCGGCGGGGGGAAGCTGAGGAAGCGGCTGGCGTGGACGCAACGGCACGCCCCCGTCGGCTGGGCGTCTGTGCCTTCCCAGGGATGGGGCCGATGGCTCAGCATATGTTCCGGATGGTCGTACTTGGGGGGCGGGGGGCCGCATGATGCGGTACTGGCGGCATGGCATCTGGGTAGCGGCGGTCCTCGTCACGGGCGTGGTCTTCGTCGTGGCTGGCAGCAAGGGGGACCTTGGCGAAACCGGCCCGCTGACGTCGGTGCTCGGGTTCGGGCTGTCCGTGGTGGGCTTGGCCGCGAGTTTGCTGCGTGAAGGCGCAACGGAAGCGGGCAGGCCGTCGGCCCAAGAGCGGATCGACCTACTCACCGCGCAACTGGCTGGTGTGGTGCAGGAGCAGTGGCAGGCGGAGTGGCGGCTGCGACGGCTGCAGGACCCTGCCCCTCTTCAGGTGCGCTGGGCATCGGCCGACCCGTGGCTAGCCGATCATCAGGAGAACATCGGCGGCCCGGACGATCTAAGCGCCCGGCTGGAGCAGATCACCGAGGTCTTCGCCCAAGTACCCTCACGCAGACTAGTCGTGCTGGGCAAGCCAGGAAGCGGCAAGACCGTCCTGTCGCTCCGGTTCACCCTGGACCTACTCGAGCGCCGCCAGGCCGAGGACGCTGTGCCCGTCCTCTTCCAGCTGTCCAACTGGCAGCCGGATCACCAAGGCCTCCAGGAGTGGATGGCAGCCTCGCTGTCCGCCACCTACCCCGGGACGACCTGGGGCCGCGAGCTACTGGCCGCAGGCCGCATTCTCCCGGTCCTCGACGGCCTCGATGAGATCCCCGCACCCATGCAGGCAGATGCCGTACGTCGGCTTAACGCCGAACTCGACGCCGATGCGCCAGTCCTGCTGACCTGCCGCACCGAGGAATATGCCGACGTTGTCGAACACGGGGACGTCTTCACCGCGGCCGCAGTGGTCGAACTGCGACCCCTCTCCATCGCGGACGCCAGCTCCTACCTCGAGCGCACCGCCCGCCCCACCAGAAGCCCCAGCGGGCGGCGTACTACCCGGTGGGCACCGGTGCTCGACAAACTGCGCTCCACTCCCGATGACCCAGCGGCCCGGTCGCTGGGCCACGTCCTCGGCAGCCCGCTGATGGTGGCGATGGCCCGCACAAACTACGACGAGACCGGAGCCGATCCCGCCGAACTCCTCGCCCCCCGCTTTCATGACTCCACCGTTCTGGAACAGCACCTCCTGGACGCTTTCGTGCACGCCGCCTTCCGCGACGCCTCTGGTGCGAAGGGCGACGACGCCCGGCGCTGGCTCGGCTTCCTCGCCCACCACCTGCAACGACACCAGACCCGCGACCTCGCCTGGTGGCAACTGCGCCTACTACTTCCGTGGCCGCTGCGCCGCTTGGCGCCGATCCTGTTGCTGGGCTGCGTGATAGTAGCGGTTTCCGCAGCGGCAACCGCTGGCCTCGAAGCGGCAGCGGGAGTACCGGCAATGCTGGGAGCCGCCGTTGCCGGTGTCTGCATCGGATACTCGGTGTTGTCCCAGGGCAGCAGATCCGCCACGCCTCCGAGGTGGCCAGGGCGAAGGCCGGTGGCGCGGGTGATGACGCTGGCAGCGCTGGCGACGCCCGCGGGTGTCGTTGTGGGCGCCGTCGGCACGCTGCTCACCTCCGAAGATCCGCTCGCAGCCGGGCGGAGTTGGTCAGGCCCGGGCGCGCTGGCGATCGCGGTGGCAGGTGGGCTGGCCGTCGCGTCTGTACTTGACGTTCTCGGCGTCACGAGAGATCCCTTGCCCGCGGCGCCTTCCCGTTGGGTCAGGGGGGCTGGCCTTCTCCTCTTCCGTGTGATGACGGTGGCAGCCGCACTAGTCGCCGTATTCGTGGTGTACTTCTTGCTCAGCCTCATCGCATTTCACCGAGCGCTGCTCCAGGAACTGGCCGCTTGGGGCGTTGCCGGAGTGGCTGGCCTGCTGCTCCTGCGGTTGCTATGGAGGATCCCTGTCGCGGCACAGGGGCGCGGCGAGGCAGCCCGGCACATTCGACCCTCCCGCTGGACGCTGGTCCGAGGGCTGGCAACTGGCTTGCTCGCGGGTATCTGCCTGGGCGCCGCCTTCGGCCTGGCTCAGGGGACCACCCTTGCGGTCAGGGCCGACCAGGAGTTTCCGCCCGCTGTGGAACTGCACGAACGGCCCGACGGCACGGGTTATGCCACCGCTGCGAACGGCTGGCTACTCGGTCGGCTTCCCAATGGCGGCAAATATCTGCGCACTCCTGGCCCAGTCCACGGCGTCGTTATCGAGGACCCCGGCTACGAACCCTACGCAACACCAGGCTCCCTGGCCGAGTTCTCCGAGCAGTGCGGTACGAAGGGGACACACTGCAGCACCTTCTATGGACCGGTCGAATTCCACCAGGACACGCATAACCCCACAAGCGTCAAACTGCCCAGTGGTGTCTTCGCCGAAGGCGATTGGAACTTCTCTGTGCCTCCACGCCTCGGCGTCTGGCTCAACACCGCCACGCCCGAGCGACTCTTCACCAAGGCGGCCGCCTTCGGCCTGCAAGCCGGATTCGGCCTCGGTGTAATTAGCAGCATCGCGGCAGGACTCTTCTACTGGCTGGTG
The DNA here is from genome assembly GCF_042733315.1 of Streptomyces sp. NPDC059718. Lineage (NCBI taxonomy): Bacteria > Bacillati > Actinomycetota > Actinomycetes > Kitasatosporales > Streptomycetaceae > Streptomyces > Streptomyces sp. NPDC059718. The sequence goes on along the minus strand of NZ_JBHWGA010000066.1, from coordinate 26,539 downwards.
TCGTCAGCCGACACCGCGCGCACCTCCAGCCCGCTAGCCAGCCTCAAGGCCGACCGCGCAACCGTGATCACCCGAGGCTTCTCCTTGACCGCGCTCGGAGCCGGCATCACCCTGCTGCTGGCATGGCTACTCGATCTCGTGGCCGAAGCCCCCCAATTCGCCGCCTTGGCGGTTGTCTGGGCCCCGGTCGGCCCCCTCACGATCAGCCTCAGTGCCTGGGGATGGCTCCTCACCACCCGGCTGTGGCTGTGCCTGACGGGCCGGCTGCCCTGGCGGCTTATGGCCTTCCTCGACGACGCCCACCGCAGGGGCGTCCTCCGCCAGGCCGGGGCCGTGTACCAATTCCGACACGCGCGACTGCAGGAACAACTCGCCGCAACCAGGTAGCCGACCGACCGAAGCGGAACGGCGTGTTTGCCGGGCGCGACGTGCGCGCCCTTCGACGTCCTCACCGCTTCACTCCACCCGCAGCAAAGTGCGGCCGCAGTCACTCAATGACGGGACGTGGATGGCCTGGTCCGCTCCAACGGGTCCTGGATGCGCGAATACGGCCTGATCTTTAGCCTCGGGCTTTCACGAGTGCGGGTGTCCGAGGCTTGATCAAATAAGCGAGGAGTGCTGCTGACCTGGGACGATGGACTTGTCTAGGGTCCTGTTCGTCGTCGGAAAGCTGCACTCCTCAGGTGAAGAAGAGTATCGGGTCGTACCCGCGTGTCCGTGTCGAGGGCGGCGGTCGTGGGGTGGCCTCCCAAGCCGGTGGTGTGTTGCTGGTCGAGACGGTCCGCAAGACCGGTCTGGATCAGGCGATATCGACAGCGTTGATGCCGTGGCGCAAGCCGCGGGCGGTGCACGACCCGGGGAAGATCCTGCTGGATGTCGCGCTCGCGGTGGCCCTGGGCGGGGACTGCCTGGCCGACGTCGGCATGCTGCGGGCCGAGCCCGCGGTATTCGGGCCGGTGGCCTCCGACCCAACGGTGTCCCGCCTGCTCGACACCCTCGCAGCAGGCGGCGAACGCGCTCTGGCCGCGATCCGCACGGCCCGCGCCACCGTGCGTGAACACGTCTGGCAACTGGCCGGCCCTGCGGCACCGGACGCGGACGGCCAGGTGACCGTGGACCTGGACGGCGTGCTCGTCATCGCACACTCCGACAAGCAGGACGCGACGCCGACGTGGAAGAAGACCTTCGGGCACCACCCGCTGATGGGCTTCGTCGACCACGGACCGGGCGGCTCCGGAGAGCCCGTCGCCGGTCTGCTGCGACCGGGGAACGCAGGCTCCAACACCGCCGCCGACCACATCGAAGCCGCCCGACTCGCCCTGGCCCAGCTGCCGAAGGTTTTCCGGCGCGGACGCAAGACCGTGATCCGCACCGATTCCGGCGGCGGCACCCACGAGTTCGTGGCCTGGCTCGCCCAGCCGGGACGGTGGTTGTCGTATTCGGTCGGCATGACCATCACCGAGCAGATTCACCAGGCCGTCCTCAAGGTGCCGGCCTCGGCCTGGACACCGGCCGTCGAACCGGACGGCGAGATCCGCGACGGCGCCTGGATCGCCGAGCTCACCGGGAACATCCTGACCGGCTGGCCGAAGGGGATGCGGCTGGTCGTCCGCAAGGAACGACCTCACCCAGGCGCCCAGTTGCGGATCACCGACGCCGACGGCATGCGGCTGACCTGCTTCGCCACCAACACCGCTGACGTCCCGATCGCCAAGCTCGAGCTGCGGCACCGTCGGCGGGCACGCGCCGAAGACCGCATCCGTGCCGCACGGGCCACCGGCCTGCGCAACCTCCCCCTCCACGACACCGCCCAGAACCAGATCTGGCTGGAGATCGTCCAGATCGCCCTGGACCTGCTCGCGTGGATGCCGATGCTCGCCCTCACCGGCCCCGCCAGGTGCTGGGAACCCCGCCGGCTGCGGCTCCGGCTGTTCTCCACCGCCGCGCAACTGGTCACCACCGGCCGCTGCCGCATCCTCCGCCTCGCGGCCCACTGGCCCTGGACAGACCTGATCAACCAAGCCCTACACCGGCTCGCAGCCCTGCCGAACCCAGGCTGACCAGCAACTTCCCGCCCCTACGAACAGCACCACCGACCGGAGCCGTGGAACCCGGCGCCCACCCAGCGCGACAGCCGGGCCCACCGCCTGCCCACAACCAACCCGAACACCGAAACGGCCCGCCAGAAGAACCGACGGACCGTCACGAAACATCGAGGTTAGGGGGAGGGTCCGATGCGCATTCTTGCGCGTCGTCCGCTGGAGGGTGGGGGTTCGATCATGTTCGAGGCCCCCGAGATATCCGACGGTCCAGTGAAGGCCGGACGAGTCAGCGATGCGATCCACGAGCTGCCACAGTCTCTGCAAGAGGCGCTCGGTCCGGTCACCGAGATGGACCAGCTGTGGAAGGCTGGCCCGAGGTCGAAATCGAGTTTGGGGTCGACCTGGCGGCCCAGGCTGGCGCAGTGATCGCCAAGAGCGAGGCCGGCTGTCACCTGAGGGTAACGGTGACCGGGCACCGCGCATCCAGCGCAGACGCTCCCTGACCCCGGGGGGTGCCTCTATGTCTTTCGTCAAGTGAGGCGGGGGGTTCGGGGTTGGTAGAAGGTTCCGTCGCGGAGCATGGCGAACAGGACGCTGATGCGGTGGCGGGCGAGGCGGAGGAGGGCTTGAGTGTGGGTTTTGCCGCGGGCTCGGCAGCGGTCGTAGTAGGCGCGTGAAGCGGGGTCGTGGAGGGCTGCGAACGCGGACAGGAACATCGCCTGTTTCAGTTGCCGGTTCCCGCCTCGGGGTGCGTGTTCGCCGTGGATCGAGGTGCCGGACTGTTTGGTGGTGGGGGCCAGGCCGGCGTAGGAGGCGAGGTGGGCGGCGCTCGGGAAGGAGCTGCCGTCGCCGATGGTGACCAGGAGGACTGCGGCGGTCCTGACGCCGACGCCGGGCAGCGACGTCAGGACCTGGGAAAGAGGGTGGGCCTCCAGCAGGTTCTCGATCTGGGTTTCCAGGGCGCGTCGTTGTTCGTGGACGGCCGTCAGTGACCTGGCCAGCGAGGGCACGACGATGTCGAGGGTGCCGGTCCCTGGGACGATGACGGTCTGTTCGTCGAGTGCGTCGAAGACGTCCTCGATCAGCCGGGTGGCCATGCGCGGGGCTTTGGGCCGGATCACGTCGACGAGCCTGCGGCGGCCGGCTTTCCGCAGGGCGGCCGGGGAGCCGTAGCGTTCCAGCAGCCAGGTGACGGCCTGGTGGTCGAGCCGGGGCCCGAGGACGCGTTCCAAGCTGGGGTGGAACTGGGTGAGCAGGCCCCGTATTCGGTTGGAGGTGCGGGTGGCCTCGGCGGCGAGGTCCTGGTCGAAGCCCACGAGGACGGTGAGCTCGGCGGTGATGGCGTCGGTCAGCTCCAGCGAGCGCAGGGTGTGCGGCATCGTGCGGGCGGCGTCCGCGATCACGGCCGCGTCCTTCGCGTCGGTCTTCGCCTCGCCGGGGTAGAGGTCGGCGATCCGGCGCATCGCAAGGCCCGGCAGGTAGGCGACCTGACAGCCCGCACTTCGGGCGACGGTCAGCGGCAGGGCGCCGATCGAGGCGGGCTGGTCCACGATCACCAGGACGGTGCCGAACTTGTCCCGGAGCTTGTCGAACACGGCCCGCAGTTTCGGCTCGCTGTTCGGCAGGGGCTTGTCGAAGACCTTCTTGCCGGCCGGGGTCAGCCCATGCCCGTGATGCGTGCTCTTGCCGACGTCCAGACCGAGGAAGACGTCCACCTTGCCGATGTCGATCAACCGAGCCCCCACCTGTCTCGATGCAGTGCTGACCTGCGGGGCGGGGCCGTTCGCGCGCATCCACGTTATGCAGACCTGCCGCCCACAATTGGCCGGGCATTGCGCCAGGCCGGGCGGTGGTCGGGCCTCTGATCAGCGTCTCCGACGGCACCCCTCGGGCCCGGTGACACCACCCCCCCAGGTCATGCAGTCGACAGGGGGCAACAGTCATACCGGGCCCAGAGGCCAGCGGCCCCATTGCAGGACCGCCAAAAACATAACGGGGGGTACTCCTCCATCATCCCGTCGGCGAACTCCTCCGTGCCCTCGGGCATCGCGTTACGCACCCGCCAGTACGCGTCTTCGACCTCCTCGAGCGGCGCGCCGGGGATCGGCATCCCCCCGCTGTCTCGGTAACCCATCAGCTCCCCCTCATGGTCTAGGACCATGTCCGTTCGGAGCCTCATGAGCAGCCCGCCCAGATTGAACAGGCCGGGCAGGGCGTCTTGCACGAGCGGCAGCAGCAGGGTGCGGGTGGGGATGCGGTTCGGCGGCGGCTGCTGGGCCGGCGGTTGCGTCCTTGGAAGTGGTGTAACGGGTTGGACCTGATGCGGGGGTTTGCTCTGGCGTCCGGGTTGGTGCCCGCATAGACAAACGGCCACCGGCTGATCTTCGAAGTGTCGAAGCCTCGAAGGAGATCAGCACGATGACCGCACCCAACAGTCTGCCCCTGCACGCCCTCGCCGACGACAACCTTGCCGCGGCGAGTCCCGATCTACTGCGAGCGATGGTCAAAACGTTCGCCGACGCGCTCATGTCCGCCGAGGCCGATGCCCTCTGCAACGCCGAATACGGGCAGGTCAGCGACGAACGCGTCAACCACCGCAACGGATATCGCCCGCGCGAGTGGGACACCAGGGCCGGCACGGAGGCTGTTGCCTTTTGGGTAGAGGTGAGGACGCAGGTGTTTGCGGACCTCGAGTGCGGTGGTTGGTCAGGTCGCGGGTCCGGTCGGCCTCGAAGTAGGCAAGCGGCAGGGGCGTCCACGGCCAGGTGGTGCCGAGGGTGTTGCGGCTGGTCAGGTGGACAGAGCGACCGAGCGCCGGGCAGGCTCCAGGCGCAAGAACTTACCGAGGTTCAACACCATTGCGGCGAAATCCAGTTCCGCCTGACAGGCAGCAAGGCCACGCCGGGAGAATCGGCGTAAGCCGATGCGTTCCTTGAGGTGGCCGTTGACCGGTTCCACGGTGGCGGCTCGCCGTTTGTAGAGGGCGGAGCCTTCCACCGTGGCCAGGCGGTGGGCCATCTGCGTGGCGGCATCGGCATCCTCGGGCAGCGGTCCGAGGCTATGACCGGGACGGGGCAGGTCCCGGTTCTTGCCGGTGGCTATGAGCCGGTCCGGGCCGGGGAGATTGAGATTCTCCTCGCTCCAATAGCCCGCGTCGAACAACAAGGTGCCAGCCCAGTCCGCCAGACACGGGCAGGCGGACTTCCCGCAGCCGTCCACGGATATGTTTCTCATGTCAGCGTCATTCGTTCCAGGCCACGAAGGCACGATGCAGCAGCCAGCCGCAGTGAGACATTCACCAGTGCATCGCGCCTGGTGGACCAGGCTTGCTGCCAACACGGCCGCCTGGGTCATCGGCTGCACCTGACGCCGGTCGTTGCCGTCCTGGACCAACTCAGAGCTCAGGATCAGACCGTCACCACCCACTGCCAGCTGAGCGTTATAGCCCTGCAGGGCGCCGCCGTCAGCGCCTTGCATCGGGCGGCTGTCGGGGTCGGTGACATTGCGTCGCACCTGTGGGCGATCACTCTTTGCCGTCTCGCGACGAGCTCCGCGTTTCCCACCGCCTGGCACGGTTGCCGCTGCGGGCTCAGGAGGTTCTGTCAGCACGCGCTCCCGGGCGTCCCGGGCCGCTTTCAGCTCCTGGATCGCTCGCACAACCCACCGATTGGCGCGAGCCACCTCCCGGCCCTTGTTCTCGTCGAAGCTGAATCGACCCAGGCCAGGCGGCCTGGGCCCCGCGCCCGCCTCGAACTGCCGGACCTGCTCTCGCATGACCTCGATCCGCTCTCGCTTGAGCGCAATCTCGTGCGCCAGCCGATCCTGAGCGGCCTGCAACCGGGCCTCAGCGATCGCCACGGCATCCGCCCCAACCGGACGGGATCCCACATCGTTGCGGCCGCGTCTCGTGCGCTCGATGAACTCGCGCTCTTTCGCAGCCGCAGACTCCGCGTCCAGACCCCGCTCGGCCTCCTCGGCAACCACCTCGGCCAGAGCTCGCTTGAGTCGTTCTTCACGGTCCCGCCGCCCCCGCAAGTGCCCGGGCGTGTCGACGCTGTGTCCGGCGGCTCCGGATGCGGCCTCCTCGGCCGCATCCGCCGCGGCAGCCTGCTCAACGATCTGGTCGACCTGCTGCTGCAGCCACTGCCTGCGGCACGTGGCGAGCCGAGAGGCATTCGCGGAGATCTTCGTTCCATCAACGGCGATGCTGCCCAGCCGGCCGAGTCCGGCCTTCGCACACACCAGCAGTACTTGAGTAAACAGTTCACGCACCGAACCTTGATGCCGCTGCCGGAATCGGGCGATCACAGTGTGATCTGGCACCTGCATGGCGCAGATGACTCGCATCGCCACATCGGTGCGACACAACCGCTCGATCTGCCGCGACGAGCGGATCCCGTCGGCATACGCGTAGATCAACAGCGCCAGGAGCATCCGCGGATCGTAGGCCCGACGCCCCACTCCGCCCAGCGAATACCGGGCCTCCAGGCCGCTGATGTCGAGCTGCCCGACCACCTCCAGCAGTACCCACACCACATGGTCGTCAGGAAGCCACTGCCGCATGTCCACCGGAAGGAGAAACTGTTGGTCTCGATCGACCGGACGGAAGCTCTTCGCCACTCAGCCATCCAACACCGCGGCCCATCCGTCCCCACAACCAGGGCCCCACCCAAAACGCAACAGGCTCACGGTCGAGCTGGCCATCCCCAAGCTCCGCAGCGGCAGTTACTTCCCGCACTGGCTCCTCGAACGACGCCGCCGGGCCGAACAGGCCCTGATCTCGGTGGTCGCCACCGCCTACCTGCTCGGGGTCTCCACCCGCCGGGTCGAGAAGCTCGCCGAGTCCCTCGGTGTCACCCAGCTGAGCAAGTCCCAGGTCAGCGCAATGGCCAAGCACCTGGACGAACAAGTGGCCGCGTTCCGCAACCGACCGCTGGACGCCGGACCGTATGCCTTCGTCTGGGTCGACGCACTGACCCAGAAGGTCCGCGAAAACGGCCGCATCATCAACGTCCACGCGCTGATCGCGGTCGGCGTCAACGCCGACGGACACCGCGAAATCCTCGGCCTGGACGTCGCCACCGCCGAAGACGGCGCCGGCTGGCTGGCCTTCCTGCGCTCGCTCATCGCCCGCGGCCTGGCCGGCGTCCAGCTCGTCGTCTCCGACGCCCATGCCGGCCTCGTCGACGCGATCGGTGCGACCCTGCCCGGGGCTTCGTGGCAGCGCTGCCGCACCCACTACGCCCGCAACCTGCTCAGCCAGGTTCCGAAATCAGCCCAGCCGTGGGTGGCCACGCTGCTGCGGACCGTCTTCGAACAGCCCGACGCAGACGCCGTCCAGGCCCAGATGCGGCACGTCCTGCAGACCCTGGAAACGAAATTTCCCAAGGCCGCCGAACACCTGGATGCCGGCCAGCACGACCTGCTGGCCTTCACCGCCTTCCCACGCGAGATCTGGCGGCAGATCTGGTCGAACAACCCGCAGGAACGACTGAACAAAGAGATCCGCCGCCGCACCGACGTGGTCGGTATCTTCCCCGACCGCACCGCCGTGATCCGCCTGGTCGGCGCCGTCCTGGCCGAACAGAACGACGAGTGGACCGAGGCCCGCCGCTACATGGGCCGCGACCTGCTGGCCAAAGCCCGCCTCCACCCGATCGAGTCACAGACCGACGACACCGTCCTGCCCACCGAACTCACCGCATAGCCTCAAAGAAGAGATCACCGAGTGGCCGTCGATACACCACTCCAACGGACGTGACCTGGCCGGCAGCTCGGGCGCGGTCGCTCTTTCGCATGGCCTCGGTGTACCGCGTACCCGTGGCTCGGCTCTGCTCTCGGATCTCCCGCGTGCGCTTCCGCGACTTCCTGGGCTGGCTCGTAGGCATGTCTGACTCCGTACGGCAGCGCGCCCCACGCACACGCCGCTCTGAAGGCAGGCAGATTCAGGTGCACGATGCGTCGACGGACGGCTTGGCCTACCAACGAGGACCCCGGCGTGAGCGGAAGACCCCTTCAGCGGTCGGCGGTCGTGGCCGCCTGCTTCGGCAGCATACAGGCTCGGCAGGAGCGGCACTCAAGGTCAGTTGACGACCTCAGCTAGCTGCTGCTCCCCCCACTGGCCCTCGCACGGATCCGCCCGGGTGCCGCAACCTCTGCCGACGAGCCCTCGACCTGTGCCACCTGGCAGCGTGGGCGCCGTGGTGGCGGTCTGGGTGCGTGCGCGTCCTGCACGGCCGACCACTGCTGGGGCATCCGCCGACAACGGACCCGCAGCCGGGTGTCCTCGGCGGGGCCTTGGGCTCGCTCGACGCGACACAACACTCCGCGCCAAGGTCTCTGCTGCTCAGGGGCACGAAGCCCGGGCAGCGCGAGATGTCATTTCACCTCTCCAGATTCGCCTACCGCGAATCACAGATGTCATTTCACTGCTGGCAGGAATGATGCGCGAAGCGAATTCAGGCCAGGAAGGGTCGTGGCGAATTCGGGTGAGCAATCTTGGGAAGTGAACATTCCAACCGTTCCCAGCGCGGTACAGTCGCATTGCGGCGGCAAGATTGCGCTGACGTCGCCCTCACAATGGTCGCGTCACCATTTGGGTGCGACTGCGCTGGGTGAGGGCAATGAGCCCGCAGCGTCCTCATCGGTGTCGCCCGTGTGACGGCGGCCGCGACCTGTCTCCACCAGGCCGCGGCCGCTTCAGCCCCTAGCCCGACGGCGTCATCGGTGCTGCAGGGGCAGGACCAGGCTCATCAGCGCAGCGAGCAAGGTCAGCACAGCTGCAAGCAGTTCCACGTCAGCGGTGCGCCGGCGAGCGACTCGGCGGCGCCACCGCTGCTTGAACCGACATAGCGAGCATGCCTCCTGCTCCGTCACAGGAGCAGGAGGCGGACTGCTCTCTGAAGCGGTCATAGGACCTCCATCGATCGTGAGGACGTCGGTGCGTGCCTCTCATGGCGGCCCCCGGAGGTGTCCCGGGGCCCGCCACAAAAGGCATGACAAACGACGCCACATCACTCTCGCGCAGCGCATTCCCGACCATATACGCCGACCGCCTCAGCGAGCGCGAGTTTCGGAAAATAGCCTGTCCGAGAATTGTCCGAGCCCTCGATCCAAGTGGTCTGGCAGGAATAGGCGAAGAGGCGCAGGCAGGTATATCCTACAAACGTTCGAGGATCTCTCGGCCCGCCTGCCTGTGTTGCGGATCCTGCGACCGCGATAACAGTCCACGCCACTTGGCGGGAACCTTGAAGACGTGCTCTGCGTGATCCAGTCGAACGTGAATCGAACCCAAGATGGCCTACCGACCGTACGATGCGATGACCGCCGAGGTGCCGACTGCATGACCCGTGAGACCCACACCCAGCCAGCTCCGCGAGCGGACCCCGCGCTTGCCAGGGACTGCGACACCTGCCGCGGCTGGGGCACCATCATCACCGACGACGGACGCCACGAACTCTGCCCCGACTGCCAACCGAACGTGCAATAGAACCCCCCTGCAGCCCCGGCGGCTGGTGGCCTGGGCATCCGTCGGGGACACCAGCCGCCGGGGCATTGCCCCTGATGCACCGCAGCTGGCCTGGACGGACGAACCCCAATGGACGTGGCACACTCCTGAGTGAAGGCCTTGCCGTCAGCGGGCTACGAGAGGGTATCGGCGACCTGCGCGATGTAGGTCTCCAGCGGTTCAAATCCCCATGCGGCACGCAGCGCCTCGACCTCGGCCGGGTTACGCAGGGGATACGGGGTGAGGGTGCCACTGGGGCCTCGCGTCAGTTGGGTACCGAAGATCTGCGGCTGGCCCTGGGCGATCAGCACCCGGTCTTCCAGCAAAGCGCCGTGCCGGGCGTCAGCATCGCCTGCGGTCACGCTGGCGGAGAGCAGATCGAGGCACGTGCGCTGGAACGCCGGGTCCCGGTCAGCGTGTTGCGCGATCAACCAGGCGGCCGCGGCCGCCGGGGGACCCACCAGGGCGTGTCCTGGCCAGCCGTGGACGGCGATAATGTCCCGCAGCCGCGCCGTGTTGTCCGCGTCCACTCGGTCGACGGATGCCGTCCAGTCACAGGGACGCCGGGCGGCCGGCAGCTTGCGCAGGGCCTGATCGGTGTCCTGCCGCTGTAGGAGCTCGGTCGCGATCTGCTCGTGGTGCTCCGGCGGGTGCTGCAGCGCGGCGGCGGACTCGATGGCCTGGAACAGGGCATGACCCATCGCCAAGGTGCTGTGAGGGCTTTCGAGGTCCTGCAGGTCGGTGGCCTGGATCCAATGGACCGCGTGCTCAGGATCGGTCGCACAGCTGAAGGGTCGATCGGCCACGCCTACGACAATGTGTTCGCGGTGGCGGTGAGGACACCGGCCGTCAGCGGCGGCGGGGAGGTCTGTGATGTGCCAAGCCGCCGGCACACCCCGCTGCGGGCAGTCGGCCGGTGGGAGTAGGAGCCGAGCCGACAGGCCCGTCGACTCCCGCACCGCTCGAATGCCGGCAGTCTGCGGCAGCTCACCCTCCTCGACGTGGGCCTCAGGGGCGAATTGGCCGCCTGTACGCGGATCGGAGATCAGGCACAGCCTCCACCCGGTACCGAATCGTGCGAAGAGGATGACAGACGCAGTCTCGTGCACCAGGTCGCTCACGCACCCGATTGTGCGCAGCTGGGCAGCACTCCGCCCAGACTTTCAACTGCCTCCACCACTTCGAGGGTCTATCGGTCGTGGAGGGCCCGCTCCCGAGGTCCAGAGGCCGACGTCGCTGTCAGTGCCTCATGTCAGACTTCCCCGCGGTTCCGCACAAGCAAAGCAACGGCAGGAGATGACCGGTGCGTTCGGGAAGACCTCGCAAGGATCCGCGCGACCCGGCCGTTGTCATGCGGGAGGCGGGCCTGGAGCCGCTCGAGCCGTACCCGGGCGTCTCCGCGCCTTGACGGTGCAAGTACTTGACGTGCGGTCGCGAGGTCACTCCCCGGTACGGCAACATCGCGAAGGGGAAGCAGGGCGGATGCCGGTACTGCGCGCCCAACGCACCGGTGGACCCCCAGGCCGCTGTTGACCTCATGCGAGCCGCCGGCCTGGAGCCGCTCGAGCCCTACCCAGGCTCCACCCCTCCCTGGCGGTGCAGGCATCTGGCGTGCGGCCGTGAGGTCTCGGTGCGGCATTCCTATATCCGCCGCGGCGGGGGCCCCTGCCGATACTGCGCGCCGAATGCACCCGTGGATCCTGAGGCGGCAGCCGACCTCAGGCGGGCCGCAGGCCTGGAGCCGCTCGAGCCGTACCCGGGCACGGACACCCCATGGCGCTGCAGGTGCACCGTGTGCGGCACCGTTGGCAGCCCCACCCATGGCTCGATCAAGCGAGAGCAGGGCGGCTGCCAGCCGTACGGCCGGGCGAAAGCCGGAGAGGGCATCAGCGCAGCCTGCAAACGCAGGATGGCCGAGCCTCGGCGAGACCAGCAAGAGGCCTCTGACTACGTCAACGCTGTCGGACTGGAGCCGCTCGAGCCCTACCCTGGGCCGTCGGCACTGTGGCGGTGCCGACACGATCAGTGCGGGCGAGAGGTCACCATCCGAGTCGCCAACCTCCGCCGCGGATTGCGCGTCTGCCCCTACTGCCCGCCCCATGAGGCTGCCAAGCGCCGGTACGCGCCTGACACCGCGCAGGAGATCATGCGGGGTGCCCCGGTCTGGAGCCGCTGGTGCCGTACTCCGGCCGGATCAAAGACCCCTGGCCTAGCCGGTGCACCGCTCGCGGCCACGAGATCGCCCCTTCCCTGGGCGGGATCCTCAGCGGCCAACGCGCCTGTCGGAAATGCGCTGACGAGCGCACCGCGGCATCCCGCCGCGAAGATCCGCAACAGGCCGCAGCCGACATGCGCGCTGCCGGACTTGAACCACTGGAGCCGTACACCGGCGCGGACACTCCCTGGCGAGGGACTGTAAAAAGAACGGCACCTCTCTGTGTCAAGCGGGGGCGATCAGAGAGGTATCCCAACGTGTTGGATCGGCCTCGGAGATCGTGGTCTGCAGCCATGATGTCCGAGGCTGTGGCAGGGGTCGCTCAAGTTACACCTGCCGCCTGCGGGCTGGCCCTCGAACGGCGTGCGTCCCGGCCACAGCCGCCGACGGGAGTGGCTCAAGAGAGGTCTGCACTGCCCAACGTTGGTCTGCCCTCCTCGTCGGTCACCCGGAGCCGACCACGAAGGAGACACCATGCCACCCCGCCGCTCTGCCGACGCCCCATCAGGCCAGGTCGTCATCGCTATCGACCCGCACAAGGCATCCTGGACGGCCGTCGCCGTCGACGCCCGCCTACGGCCCCTGGACGCATTACGCGTCCCGGTCAGCCGGGCGGGCTACCGCGACCTGCTCCGCTTCGCCCGGAGATGGCCCGAGGCGATATGGGCCATCGAAGGCGCCGGCGGCCTGGGTGCCCCGCTGACCTCTCGGCTGGCCGCCGATGGCATCTCGCCCACGGACGTGCCGGCCAAGCTCGCCCGCCGGGTGCGGCTGCTGTCCACCGGCCACGGCCGCAAGAGCGACGAGGCCGACGCATTGTCCGTGGGGATCGCCGCCCATACCGCAACCAGGCTCCATACCGCCCAGATCGACGAGGCCGTCGCAGCCCTGCGCACTCTGACTGAGCACCGCGACGATCTGGTCCGGACCCGCACCCAGACCGTCAACCGCCTCCACGCGTTGATGACCAAGCTCGTGCCCGCCGGCCTGCCGCGCAAGCTGACCGCCGATACTGCTGCCGCAGCCCTGCGGGGCATCCGGCCGAAGGCGTCCCTGGCCCGCACCCTGCGCGGCCTGGCCACGGATCTGGTCGCCGAGATCCGCCGCCTGGACCGGCGGATCACCACCGTCACCGGGCAGATCACTGCAGCAGTAGCCGAGTCCAGCACCACCCTCACCGAACTCCACGGCATCGGGGACCTGCTGGCAGCGAAGATCCTTACCCGCACCGCCGGCGTCGGCCGTTTCCGGTCGGAGGCCGCATTCGCCTCCTACTGCGGCGTCGCACCCCTGGAAGTGTCCTCCGGAGACGTGAAACGACACCGACTCTCACGAGCAGGAGACCGGCAGCTGAACTCCGCCCTGCACGTCATGGCTATCACCCAGATCCGCCACCCCACCCCGGGGCAGGCCTACTACCAGCGCAAACGCGCAGAAGGAAAAGGCCACAAAGAAGCCCTCCGCTGCCTCAAGCGCCGCCTGGCCGATGTCGTCTACCGCACGATGCTCCGCGACCGGGATACCTCTCTGATCGCCCCCGCTTGACACAGAGAGGTGCCGTTCAATGGACAGACCCTGCATGATCGGTGACCTGGTGGTTGGCACTGACGGATGGTGCTCATCTGTCGCTGACTTGAGTGACGAAAGGCCGTGTCATTCTCACGCCGACCGGTAAGAGGTCCTAACAGGTCGTTTGACCGGGGTGGCGGCAGTGCGCGAGGTGGTCTTGCAGCTCTCGATGGCGGAATTGATAGGCAGTGCCGGCGATGCGGAGCATGCCTGCGGCGTGGGCCCAGCTCAGGAAACGCCCGAGTCGCCATGGGAGACGTCCTCGGGTGCACAGGATGGTGGCGACGTAGCGGCGCCAGGCGCCTGCCCAGATCGAGCTGCAGACGATCGCGAGTACAACTCCCGAAAGGACTGCCACGAGCAAGACTTCTGCGATGTTGTTCAAGAGGCCAGCCTCCGAGCCGTAATCGATGATGTTGGGGAACGTCAGGCCGAGGCTTGCAAGGGCTCCCGCGCTGAAGCCCATCAGCAGGCCTGCCCGTAGGTCGGCGTGGACGAGGTCGGTCGGGCCTCGTTTTCTGCTACTGGGGGCGGTCGTTTCGAGGTTGCGCCGCAGTCCGAAGGCCAAGCCACCCACCAGTCCGATGGGTAGGAACAGTGCCATACTCGCCGCAAGGGTGGTCGCGAGATTCGCGTCGTACTGAGCGACGCTCGGAAGGGCGACTGCCAGTGAAAGGAACAGTGCCGCGACACAGCCGAACGCTGCAGGTCCGATGATGGCGCGCCGCCCGTCGGTGGTGCGGATCCGGGAAAGATCGATGCTCTTCGGGACCGGCCAGGCTAGTTTGGCAGCCGCGATGATCCAGGCGATTGCTAGCAGGGCGAGGACCACGCCGGAAGGGATCTGCGCGCGATCTTGCACGGAGATCCAGGCCACCCACATAAGCACGAGGATGGCGCCGGTGCTGCTGACGAGGGTATCGACGACCCGGGTTCGGGTTCCGGCCAGTGGCCACAGCCGGTGCAGGACCATGTCGGTGCCGGACAGCAGTTGGCCACCCAGATTGCGGGGTGTACGGATGTTGCCGTCGAGGTAGCGAGCGAGGACCGTCAGCCAGTGTTCGACCTGTTCGAGACGGTAAGGGTTGTTGACGAGGGTGCTGTGCAGCGCGGTTGCGGCCGGTACGAAGCGGTGCAGCAGGTGATCGCGCAGTGCGTCGGGCTCGGCGAAGGCCAGCAGTTCAGTGGGGTTCCCATCGGGCTCGTAAACGATCAGGGCCAAGGTGAGCAGCCAGGGGGTGGAGAGCATGTGCGTGACAGCTGCTCGTGGACTGCGCGCGGCGTGATCGAGCACGGGTTGCCACTGCGCGGGGTCAAGTGCCCGAGCGTTGATGAAGGTCACTGCTTGGTCGGGCGTGACGGGTGCGACCTCGATGCGGGCGGCATCCAGCAACCGGGTCTGCGTGGCCAGGGCTTCGTAGGTGGCGGTGCGGCAGGTGACCACCAGGGCTGCCTTCTGGCGGCCAGCCTGATACCGGTTGAGGGCTGTCAGCGCCTCGGCAGCGCGGGAGGGGGCCGCCGCAGCGCCAGGAGGGTCCATTTCGTCCAGCCCGTCCAGGATCGGAAGAACACGGCGCTGCTCCACCAGGCGCCTCGCGGTCGTCCTGTTGAGCTGGTAGGTCTCGGCAATCTCGTCGGTCAGCCAGTCCTCCAGCGGCCGGGTCGTGTCCCAGCTGTTCAGAGACAAACGCACGGGCACCGGGTCGTCAGCCTCACGCTTTTCGAGCAGGCCCAGCAGGAGTTCCAGCGCCAGCACAGTCTTTCCTGCCCCGGCGGCCCCGGTGATCAGCAGCCGCCGCGGTTGCAGACGGAGGTAGTAATCGGTGATTTCACCCAGGTTTCCGGCCAGCCCGGCACCGGCCGCCATACGGAAGGGGACAGGGCATAGGACAAAGCCTACGTCAAGAGGCTGGTTGTCCCCACCGAGCAACTGTGTGCGCTGCGCCAGTTCGTCAGCCTGCTCTGCCTCCGCCAGCTTCTGGGCCGCCTGTGTTAGATCGATGCCTTCCAAGGGCTTGAGGAGCTTCGCACCCACTCCGACCACTGGCAATAGACCGAACAGCAGACCCAACACGCCCACCCGGTCACCGGTCTCAGTCGGCCACCGATCAGCTCGGTCACAGCCCAGATGGCAACCGCCACACAACCCGCGATGACGAGTAGTCCCGCCGATCGCCGCCCACCATTACCTCGCTGCGCGCGTCTCACGCTGCACAGCATGCCGCCCTGACAAGGCACAGGTCGTGATCACCACCACGAGCAGCCGCCACTTGGTCGAATACCGAGCTCTCTGGAACCAGGACCGGGTCTGGCTCATCATCGTGTGATGGCTGAGCAGGTGGATCTACCGCGGTTGCGGAGACTGATCGAGGGCGTCCTGCCCACGCTGTACCAGAACTACCGGCACCAGGACCTACCCGAGCTGTGCGAATGCCTGCCCTGCCCGTGCACCACGGTGACAACGTCCAGCGATTCGGCGTCCAAGACCTTTCCCGTGCTGCTTTTGCCGCCCGCGGCGAGCAGCGTCCTGCCCGAGGGGAGCCGCAACGTCGCCAACGCCTTGACTGGGGGCCCATCACTCCGTCGAGGGGCCTGAGCTGGCCGCTTTCCGCAGGATCTCGCGTTTCTCCTCCAACTCGCGGACCTCGGTACTTCCGCCCGGTGCCCCGGCGGCCGGCTCGCTCCAGCCGCCCGAACCCAGTTGCGCAGGGTCTCGGGGTTGATCCCCAGATCGGCAGCGACCTGCCGGATCGTCGCCCGCGCGGGGTTCATCTGGTATGTCAGTTTCCAAGCGGGTTGCTCTGCGGTGTGATCGCCGTCGGTCAGGCCAGTGCGCCGCGTGTCGCCGTGAGCGGCGTCGGCGTTCCGCTCGCTGAAGGTATTGCGTCATTGTCGCGGACAACTGGGCCGACGACATGCTCGATCCCGGTAGCGCGACGAACTGCCGGGCGCCCGCTGGTATGCCGCTCATGAATGGAGCTGAAGGCACCGAAGATCGGCCACCGCGATCGCCCGCAGTTTCGCTGATGCGGGCGCTGCGGAGAGTGCGTCCGGGCTGGCGTGGGTGAGGACAAACGGCACATGTCGGAAGCCGGGGAAGAAGCGCGGTCGGGTCGGTATCGCGGCCTGGTCGGCAACGGTGCCCCGCCCTCGGGGAGCCTGTGGGCTGAGGACTTGTGTGAGACTCGGTATCCCGGCTCTTGCGACATGGCGTACGTCGCTGGCGGCGTTCGCTGTGTCGACCAGGCGTCGGCTCCATACGGTGCGCAACGTCGACCGGAACTCTCGTTGAACCGGTCCCATGCCCTGTAACTCCGGCAGATGGTGCGTTGGGCAACTTATTGGTCGATCCTCACCTTACCCTTCATGTAGTCGGGCAATTTTGTTCTGGAGTCGATCACGGCCGAATTGAGTTGCTTGACGGTCAAATTCTCCGCGAGGCTGAGATCCGCCCCTTTGAGATTGGTGCCTTCCATTTTCGCGTCATCAAAATTGGCCGCCGCGTAGGGTGCGTTGGAAAGATTTGCCTTCCTGAGGTCTGTGTGTCTGAATTCTGTCGCAGTGAAATCGGAATTTTCGCCGCTGAGGTCGGCATTTCGAAGGTCGGCGTCGAAGAACCATGCGGACGACAGGTTGGAATTATTGAGATCTGCGCCCTTCAGGTTGGAGTAAGCCAGTCGGGAGAACTCCATGTTGATGCCCGAAAGCCTGGCGTCCTGTAGATTTGCTCCCGTGAGGCAGGAGCGGGATAGATCGAGATGTGAATCGTCAATCGGGTTGCCGAGACGTTTCATGAGTGTCAGTCCCGCTTGCGTATCTGCCTGTACCTGAGAGGTTGCTGCCGTCTCGCAAGTCTTCTCCATGCTCTGGGGGCTGCCGACATTCGGGATGTGGCGCTGTTCGCGCAAGAACCCGGCCAGGCCGTGGAGAACGGCCGCTTGGTCTGCGGATGACGGCTTGATGACTCGGCCAAGAGTATTGATTCCCAGGATTCTGATGCCCATTTTGTCCGAATCGAGCTGTTCAATTGCCTGCCCGGTGATCGCGGAAACGTTTTGTTCCTGGGCGAGCTGTACTTGCCTTCGTGTTGCCGCTGCTTGCTCGGCTGCATATTTTGTTTGATCGGAGAGGTAGTGTAGCGACATTCCGGTGAACAGCAGTGCTCCGAAAGTGGCGAGCGAACCGACGACGGTCGAGATGGTGGTGATTCTCTCGGCCCGCGATGCTGCACCGGAGGCATGTGGCGTTCCTGTGCCGGATACTGGAGGCGGAATTGTGCCGGTAGGATGAGTGTGGGTCATGATGCCTGCTTCCTATTTCCCTGTCGGATGTTTCCTGTGTCGGAATGTGGTGCAATGTGTAGTCGAGTTGAGTGAATTTCGTCTTGGATTCACACGGCGGAGCCCGGGTTCAGATCGCTGCCAGGTCGTGCCCGTGCTGGACTTGGACATGTACCGGGTCAATGCCGCAACCGGACGCCGTGAAGGGACCGGAGCCGGTGGATCTCCCACCACGCCACCGCCGTTACCGACAACGGGCCGCAGATGAGGGCGCCGAACTGGATGAGTGACGGGCCCGGCGGCAGCCCGCCCATGACTGGACCGATGGCCGCGAACTCCCACACCAGAACCCCAGTGAGAAGGGCGGGAAGCGTCGCGTGCACGTTGGCGGTGTTGAAGGCGCTGCGGATGGCTGGGCCGGTTGAGAACAGGACGAAGAACAGCACCCACAGCATGGGGAGGTACCCGACGCACATGATCAGCGGAAACATCAAGATCCAACTGGCGGACGTTTTGTCCCACAGTTGCATGGTGGCGCCTCCGACCATGGCGAGCAGTGGCAGCAGGGTGAAGGCCCCGAAGTACCAGAGGGCCGAAAGTCCTGCGGGCCCCAGATGCGGCCGCATGCGCGCACGTGTCTCCGGTGAGGCGACGTAGTACAGCACTGCGATCACGGCGGGTGCCGTGAGGAGCAGCAGCCAGGGGGTGATGGCGAGCCTCATGAAGTACTGATTCTGCGCTTCGGCCATGGCACCCGGCTTGCCGTACACCATCAGGATGAGTACCGACATGACAGCCGCGGTCCACGCCCGTGTTCGTTGTATGCGCGTCACGACGGGGTCCTCGATGCGGTGGTGGCCGCGCACGGGGAAGACCCGACGAGCCTGACGGCGTGCCGTGCGGGCCAGCGGATAGGACGTCACCAGCGGCAGGGACAGACCCCAGAAGCACGGCAGAAGCAGTAGGGCCCACACGCAGCCGTGAATTCGTTGACGCCTTCCGCGTAGCAGCTCGCCCAGTGTGGGCCACTCGTCGTCGCGTAGCCGCCGCCACGGAGAGACGGGCGGCGGGGGCGGTGTGTGCGGGGGGCCTGGCGGGAAGTGGTAGGGGACCTGAGGGGCCTGAGCCGGCTGAGGAGGGACGTGTCCCCACTGCGGATGGGGTGCTCGAGGCGGGTTCGGATGGCCGGCGGCGGGCGGCCACGGCTGCTGGTAGGGGTTGGGACCGCCGAAGCTCACGGGGATTCCTTTCTGATGTGAACACGCTGACCACTCCAGTCAACTGGCGTGCAGCCTCCGGGACACGGGCTTTATGCGATGTGCCCGGCACACGCCCAGGAGACGCCCTGAATCCGCCCCAGTCGGAGTGGCAGGATCACCCCATGCGAACCGTTCACGCCCTGTTCGTGGGCATCGACGAATATCCAGTCCAGCGGCTGAGTGGCTGCGTCAGAGATGTAAGCGCGGCAGAGGAGTGGTTGCGGGACAGGAGCGGTGTCCCGCACGAGATCAGAAGGTTGCACAACGCCGAAGCCACCCGGGCGGCCGTGCTCGCCGGTGTCAAGTGCCACCTCGGGAGGGCAAGGCCGCAGGACACCGCCCTCTTGTGGTTCAGCGGACACGGAAGCTCGAGGCCCACGGCCGACCCCCGTGAGGGCACCGGGAAGTCCCAGGCGCTGGTGTGCCATGACAGCCTGGAGGAGGGCGGGCAGGCGCTGCTCCACGATGGCGAACTGGGGGCTCTGCTGGACGCTGTTGCGGCGCGGGGAACCCATGTGGTTGCCGTGCTCGACTGCTGCTTCTCCGGTGGTGCGACGCGTGAAGAGGCTCCTGTCGCCACTGCACGCCAGGTGGCGTGGCGGCCGTGGTGGGAAACGGACACCCCGGGCGGCACACGCGACGGCGGCGGGCAGGGCCCCGAACCGCGCCGGCACGTGTTGCTCGCCGCGTGCCGGCCCCAGGAAGTTGCCCGTGAGGACGTCATCGACGGGCACATGCGCGGCTTGTTCAGCCACGCGGTGCTGGGCGCTTTGGACCGGCTGTATCCCTCGACCACGTACAGCGCCGTCCATGCCCTCGCCGAGGAACGGGTCCGCAGTCTCAATCCGGCGCAGCATCCCGAGCTGCGCGGCGCGGACCAGGAACGGTTCCTGGATGGACGACCGGCCGCGGCGTCTCCCTTCCTGCTGCGTCACACGGCGTCTGGCTGGGAGATCAACTGCGGCTACGCACACGGTCTGCAGGCTGCCGGCACGGAATTCATCGTGCTCGACGACGGTGACGCCGCACGAGCGGTCGTCGTGCGAGAAGTACGCCCGGAGTCCGCGCGGGTGGAACCGGTCGACTGGTGTACCACGCGCGACGACATGGATCAGGTGTATGCCGTGACACCCTCTGCGCTGGCTTTCCCGCCGGCGTCTGTTGCGGTCACCGGCGATCCGGCCTCCGTCGAGCTGATCTCGAACGCGATCGCGGGCGAGCCGGCACTGTCGGGTACTGGGGGCGGCGTGCAGCTTTCGGTTACCGCGGCCCGAGGACGGGCGCGTGTCCTCGGCGGTGGCGGCCACCCCCTCCCCGACCTCCCGCTCCGGTCGGTGAGGGACACGGAACGCCTTGTCGACTGCCTCACGCATATCGTTCGCTGGCACCGGATTCGAGACCTGGTGAATCCCGACCCGTGGCTGTCGGCGCTGATCCGGGTGAGCGTCGAAGGAACCGCCGTGGGCAGCGTCCGCCACCGCGCGGACGGCGAGATCGTTTGCGAGTACGCACCGGACGGCCGGGAGCCGCAGGTTATGGTGCGGGTTCACAACCAGTCCGGCCGCGACCTGTGGGTCATGCTCCTGGACCTGACAGACAGCTATGGATCGTCACCGCACCTGTACGAGGGTGATTTCGTTTCGCACGGCCATGCCGGGATGGCGCGTCGCGGCGAGCCCGTCTGGCTGAGGCTCCCGCCTGGCCGCACCGTGACGCGCGGGGCACACACCCGCGACTGGTTCAAGGTCATCGTGACGGAGAACGAACTGAACCCGGCTCCGTTCAAACTGCCGCCCTGGTCCCCCGATACGGCCGCTTCGCCACGTGGTCTGGGGGATGCGGGAGACGGGCTGCTGCGCTTCACCGCGCTGGCGGACGGCCGGGACGCGGGTGGGCCTGGCCCTGCTGCGGCGCCGGGCCGTTGGGGGACCACGCACGTGGTGGTGCGCACCGAGGTGCCCTGATCGGACGGGCACCTCGGTGATTCACCATCCGAGGTGCATGAACCCGGCCCAGGCGGTCAGGTCGTCACCGCGAATGTGGTCCACCCGTGCGCGAAGGTGGAGCGGCATGTCCGGTGGCGGCTGACGCCGGTCGTCGAGCATCCACGACTGCGCCGCGCGGAGGGCCTGTCCAGGCGCAAGCCGGTCGCGGGCGATGAAGTGGTGTGTCATGTACATCAGCAGGGATGTTGCGTCGTCCGGTACAGGCCACAGCGAGCCGATAACCGTGCGAGAACCCGCGACGAGGAAAGCTGTGGACAGGCTGTAGGCCTCGTCGTAGCCATGACCGGAAACGTTGGTTCTGCAAGCTGCCAGGACCACGAGTTCCAGATGCTTGTAGCGGGCCGTGCCCTCGGTCAGTTCCTCGGCCGCCAGTCGTCCTCCGGACAGGTGCAGACTGGCGCTGTGCCGCGCTCCGGGCTCCACCACGCCGTG
Organism: Streptomyces sp. NPDC059718; assembly: GCF_042733315.1. Taxonomy (NCBI): domain Bacteria; kingdom Bacillati; phylum Actinomycetota; class Actinomycetes; order Kitasatosporales; family Streptomycetaceae; genus Streptomyces; species Streptomyces sp. NPDC059718. The sequence goes on along the minus strand of NZ_JBHWGA010000066.1, from coordinate 5,229 downwards.
GCACGCGAGATGCAGAAGCCCGCCGCGCTGCCGCAGCAGCCACTCCGCCACTGCACCGGGCGTCGCGGTGCCCGGCCCGAGGAGTTCTCCCGCGGAGTGGAACGTGCGGTGAATGGCTTCGGCTTCCTCACCAGCGTGGTACAGGTCGCGATTCGGGTTTCCGATGACCAGTGCTTGGTGGATTCCCGTTGGGGTTCGTTCTGCCACCTCGCACAGCAACCGGGAGGAGGGTGTGTACGAGATGTCCGCCTCGTGGAAGGCGTAGCGGCGTGTTCCGCGGGGTCCCGGCAGGAGCGCGGCGTGCCAGGGGACGGCGGCGAGTTCCGCCATGGGGATTAGGGCGATGGAGGGCCGGTGGCCGCCCTGCTTCGGGAGATGTTTCAGGAGCGGTTCCATTACGGCGGAGCCCGCCCATTGGGAAAGGCGGTTCAAGGAGGCGCGGCTGGTGTCCGTGCGGGGGGTCGCCTCTGGTGTGTCGGACAGCGGTGGGCCGCCTGCATCGCGGCCCGCGGTCCGCCAGGTCCTGTACGCCAGCAACACGGGCGCGTCGAGCGACAACTGGGGCAATTCCAGAGCGCTGGTGGTGCCGTTGGACAGGACGAGAACGGCCGTTCCGCGGTTGACCGGGCGGCCGAAGAAGAAGCGGTCGGCCAGGCTGGGCTGGTCCTGATCGGCGGGGATCAGATAGACCAGGGCTGTGGTGCCCATGGCTTGCAGCGACCGTGCGATCTGCTCGGGAGCGGGAGTGTCGAGCAGGCGTCGCCGCAGCGGTGAGGCGGCCAGGGCCTGCATGACCTGGCGTCGCAAGCGGCTGGGAGGAGCCTGTCCCGGACCTGTTCCGAAGTCATCACCGGATTCGCGCATGACGAGGTGACCGGTGTTGCGCCATTCGTCGGCGAGTTCTCGCCGTCCGAGCGTCGTCAGCATGTCGGGGACGGTGGTCGCTACCGTGGCCGCGTGCAGGGTGAGACCCCTACCCGCGTCCAGTGCGCGAACGGCGTCGGTGAGAGCGTTATCGGCCAGAGCCCAGCGGGCGACCTCAACTGCCTGTTCACCGGCACGCCGGGCCGTGTCCGCGGCGTGCGTGGTACCTGACTGGAGCATGACTGTCCATGCGACGGCCCCGAGGGACGCGAGCCCGAGGCGCCGTGCCTCGTCGTGGTTGCGTCGCCTCCCACGAGGGTCGGTGGGGTGGAGGACGTCCCCGCGGAACCGGCAGGCACGGGCCAGGGCCATGGCCGTCACTCCCCAGACGGTGTTCTCGGGGCCTTGGGCGAGCCGTAGCGCGTGCCTGAGCCAGGAGATGCCCTGGTCCAGGTGACGCATGCGGATTTCGTTCGGGGCGATGGACAGCGTTGCCAGACTGGAGTGACTGAGGCCAAGGGTGTATTCGACGCGGAGCCACCGCCCGTCATCCGGGTCGAACAGCTCCAGTGCCTCCTCGAGGAGCTGTTGTGCCTCGATGGCCGCAGCGTAGTCTCGCGACACCACCGCGTTTCCGCTGCGACTGACGCCCTGTTCGAACAGTTTGTCGGCGCGTGGGCCGCGTGGCAGGGTGGACAACGCCTGACGCAGGTCGTCCATGGTCGGTTGCGCTGTGGTGCGGCGGGGGCTTGGAGGACGGCCTGTGCGGCGCCCCTCGAGCAGCGCTAAACGGTGACTGGTGTTGTCTAAGTACGACTGAAGAGACAGGCGTTCGGGGTGGTCCGCAGGAAGCCGCGCGAGTACCGACTCGAGCGAGCCGATGTGCCGGGCCAGTTCAGGCTCGTCCTCGCGCCGTGCAGCTTGACGGGCACGGAACCCCGCGAGTTGTCCGGACGCGGCGAGCCGCTGATCTGCGGGGAACGACGCTGAATCGACAAGACGGGCGTAGTCGTCCACCGCGGAGTCGAAGTCGTCCTCCGCTCCGGTCATCTGGGCGAGATGGATGCGCAAGCCCGCGCGGTTCAGTTCCAGCCCGAGGCGTTGGGGACCATCGGCGGCCACCTTGGAACGAGCCTGCTCGAGTTGGGCAAGGGCCGCCTCCATCTCTTCGACGCTCTCGATCTGTTGCACCCCTGAGGAAGTGCTGGCGATCAGAACAGTGTGCTGCCAATCTTGTCCGGACGGGCCATGCGCCCGGGCTTCGCGCAGAAGTTCGTCTTTGCGTCGCGGATCGGTCAGACGCTCGTCGAGGCGGAGCACCTGAAGCAGGAGGAGGATCTGTCCCGCCCACAGACCAGACCGCGTGCTCCCTCTCGGCAGGGCCTTCCAGTCGGCGTACACCATGTCGTACGCCTCGGCACCCGTGGTGCACCCCAGGTGCTCCAAGACCAGCGCGGTGAGCCGTGGCAGGTCCTCGGACGCGATGGTCCCTTGTGGCGCGGCCTGGCTGAATTCGCGCATCAGCGCATCCAGGTCGTACTGCTGGTGCGACATGTCACCTGCCTCGTCCCGGACGTAGTGGTGCGGCCTGAGCCTGGTATGGAGTCAGGACGCCGTTCAGCCAGAGCTCGCCGTCTTCCGTGGCGAAATCAACCGGAGGCGCACCGGTCTGCTCCAGCGCCGGTGCTGTTGTGTCGTCGGCGAAGAGCACCGCGACGCGGTCGGCGGGTTCGCGTTTTGACGGCCAGACGAAGCCCGCCGCCCAGGTGCTGGTCTGCCGGCGGATCCAGTGGCCCCAGTCGCGGGTCTGCGGATAGTCCCCGCCCTCGGTGTGCACCAGCCACGTGTCCTGCGCCACTGCCGCGAGATCCTTGCCTGACATGAGGGAGACGACCTCGATGTCCTCGCTCAGCCGCAGAAAGGACAGGCTGCGCTGCTCGAACACGGCGCGGGGCAGCAGCCTAGGACTTCCGTCGTCGTCGAACGGCACGGAGCGCAGAAGGACTTCGCATACTGCTGCTGCGGCACTGAAGCCGACATACGCGTAGTCGTAGGGCTCAAGAGGAGTGCTGTCGAAGCGACCGCCGAAGTAGAACGGATGAGAGGGCCGTGAATTGTATGCGGTCGATTCCCGGTGGGTGGCATGCACTCGGTACACAGGCGTTCCGGCGCGCAGCAGAGTTCGAGAGGGTTCGCCCGGGCAGACGGAGGGCGGCGGGTACTTGCCCATGGCTAGCTGTCCTCTTCCTGTACGAGCAGAGACCGTGCTGCACCGAGCAGTTCCTGGTCGCGGTCGCGACCCAGGACAGACGCGGGTGTGCCGTCCCACCATGTGGTGGGGGCGAGCCACCAGTCTGCTGTGCCCCATGGGTCAGTGTCGGCCCTCAGCAGGGAGTTGATCTCCAGGACGATCGGCCACGGCATGGTGCCGGCCTCGAACTGGAAGAGCGGGATCTGCTTGCGGCCGTCTTTGCCGGAGAGCGTGATCAGGCGCGGGTCGGCGTCGTACGTCTCAGTCAGTGCCGGCTCCGAGAGCAGGCGTTCCCGGATCGGCCCCAGGACTGGGCCGACCATCGGATTGCCGTCGAGCACGAGCATGCACAGGTCTGCCGCAGCAAAACCCCCGTGGACGGTCGCCGGGAGGGTGTTCGTGAACCGCCCCGCCTCGACCCGCTGCCCCAACCGTGCGGCCTCATCGACGGGTAACGCGTCCAGAAGTGTTCGTGCCGCGTGGTTCGCTGGCGGCTCAGCGCAGGTTCCGGCGGCCCGCAGCTCCGCGAGTCGCTCCCCTAGGAGCCGTTGTGCGTCGGGTGCGAGCAGCTGCGACAGCCGTCCCCATTCGGCCGCCGCGGCGGCGAGCGTGAGATGCGCGTTCATCCGCAGGTAGGTTCCTTCCTCTCGTGGCTCGTACCCGTCGACGGCGCTGGTGGCATACGCTGTGCGCCGAGCGTGTCGATGACCAGGTCCGAAAGCATGGGGCGCCTGACGACGAGGTGCACCTGGCGCTCCATGACGGGTCCCGCGGCCAGCGCGCCCCACAAGGCGATCAGGCTGGTCTCCGGTCGCAGACCGCCGCGCCCTGCGCCGAGCAGAGTGAAACAGATCGACCGCAGCGGTGGCGCGAAATTGTCGCGCTCCTCGGCCATGAGGGCCACCGCCCGGCTGGCGGCTCTGGCGACGTCCCCGGGCATGACGTCGTAGTGGTTCGTCCCGGGTTTCGGGGTTGCGATGGCTGCGTGGTAGATGCGGCGGATGCCTTGTGTGTTGAGGGCGCCTGGTTCGGTGGGGGCGACGGTTCCGGGTGGTACGGGGTGTCCTTTGATGCCGTTGTCGGTTCGCCAGGTGTGTAGGGAGTGGTGCAGGGGGTCATGGATGACGTCGCCTGTGGGGTCGCGGATTGCTGCTGCCCGGCGGAGTGATGCGGAGACCGATGATTTGAACATCGCGGGGAGGCCGAGGTGTGTGTTGGTCGGTGAGACGATCACGTCGACGTCGTGTAGCAGTTCGACGGGGTGGACATGGAGGACCAGGTCGAGGGTGCCGACGCGGAGCCGGTGGTGCTGCAGGTGTGGCGGCAGCAGGGCGAGCCCGGACACGGACCCGTGCGACGTGCCGCTGCTGCCGGTGATCCAGCAGATGTGCTCGGCCACCTGGGCCAGGACCATCTCCTCGTGACTCTTGCGGAAACGCTCGACGCTGATGCTGTATACCTTCGCGGCACGGGCACGCCGCTCGCCGGCGGGCAGGTCACGCGTACCCGGCGCCAGGCCCAGCGTGTACGCGGCAGCCTCCTGCAAAGTGCCCCCACCCAGCAGCGACACCGCTGCACGCAACAACATCTCCACTTCCAGCGGCCACGCGTCCGCCACAGCGGTGGACCGCTGCGCCGCTGCCCGGCGCAGCAGGGGCAGGTGGAGGTCGCGGATGCGCACCAGTCCTTCGGCGCGGATCATCTTCACCTCCTGGAGCACGGACTTCATGTCGAAGTGCGCAGTGTCAGGCGACATGGCTCAATGATCGTGCGCTTGTGTCCCTGCTCACAAGGCCGCTGGCCACAGCCCACGTTATAGGGGTGCAGCCTCGCTGCGGTGCCGGATCGGTGGTCGTTTCCAGGTCGTCGCAAGGTCGCATTCCGCCGGACCCAACAGGGGCCGGGTCCTTCATCGCCTTCTGCCAGGACGCCTCGTCCTCCACCGGTGTGTCGAGGAAGAGGAAGTCGACGTTGTCGGTGATGTCGGAGAGCACGGTCAGACGGGTCTGCGCGTGGGGGGCGATCGCCTCGAAGGCGGCCTGGTCGAACGCCTCGGGCGCCCAGGGGGCGAACGGGGCCTTCAGCCACGGGCCGCAGGCCTCGGCGAACGCCTT
>NZ_JBHWGA010000065.1:0-48675 GCF_042733315.1 Streptomyces sp. NPDC059718 | reverse complement strand
CACCAAACCCTGGTCAACTGCGCTTTCTCCTTCTGCTGGGATCAATGGTTCGACCCACCCGGACCGCTGGATGCCACCGCGCCGGACCCCTGTCCAGAGGAGGGGCCAGAGGGGGGGGACCAGACATACCCCACCAGGCCCAGCAGCCTTGCTGGCCCAAGGCCTTACGCGCTATCCGGTCCTGGCTCACCCCAGCCATCACCCTCACCCGATGGTGGCAAGCATGGACCGACACCGACCCACCCCATGAGCTCCAGGCCCTGATCGACGCGGTGACCACCGGACACGGCATCGACCTTTACCTCGGGATTTAACGAACTACCGGTAACCATGCAGGTTGGCGAGTGGGGTGCTGAGTTCGTAGGCGATGTCGGCCCATGACCAGCACTACGGCTCTCGCTTGCCTGTCAAGAAGGCGGCCATCCAACTGAAAGGTCTGCCGCGTGGGGCCGATCTTGTCGCGGCCAAAACCTGGAAGCAGAGTTGCTGTTCTGGAGCGTGCGTCCGTACGGCGAGGTGAGGCTAGACCTCGGCTCGCGCCTGACACCGGGGGTGGCCTATAGGAAAAGCAGGGGTTGATGGCAGTCCGGCAGGTCGCTGAGGAGGCGTTCTCGGCGACCTGCGAATCGGGACTTGGCTCTACCTACGGCTTGGTGAGGTGAAAGACGTCCGGGGGCTGCTGGCACCACTGGTCAAAGGGGTCGTTGGCGACGGCCTGGAAGATGCGGCTGGCGGATGCCTCGAAGGCCTCCCGGCTTCCCCAGAGGGCGAGGCCGACGAGACGGTCGCTGTTCTGGTCGCGCCAGGCTCCGATCTGGATGAGTCCGGGGGTGCCCTGGGCGGCGTCGTCGACGCGGTGCATGGAGGCGAGCAGGTCGTCGGTGTGCTCGGGCTTGGGGTGGTGGACGGCGAGGTGGACGAACATCAGCGTGCCCCTGCCTTCTCGGCGTAGTAGCCGAGGAGCTCGGCCCAGCCGTGGCTGTAGCCGGTGTGCATGCTCGGGCCGGCGGAGGGGACACGGTCCCAGCCGCCGTGCTCGACGATCACCCGGGTACCCTGACCCGCCGCCTCGAAGCGGACCTCGACCTCGGTGGTCTCGGAGGCGCCCCAGTCGCCCTGGCGCCAGGTGAACACGAGCCGTCGGCCGGGCTCCCAGACCAGTACGCAGCCGATCTCGAAGCCCTCGCCGCTTTCCTGGTCATGGACCTCGATCAGACGGCCGCCGACCTGCGGTTCGAAGCGCAGTTCCTGGCCGTGTTCGGCGTCATTCCAGTAGGGGGTGCCGCGCTTCCACCAGGCGCCGATGTCGGCGGTGAAGACGGTGAAGGCGGTGTCGGGGTCCACGGCCACCTCGATGGAGGCGGTGGCGGTTGCGCTGGTGCTCACTCAAGTGTTCCTTTGCTCATGCGCTCGGCATGTTCCTTGAAGGCACCGAGCTGGTCGTTCCAGAACGCCTGGACCTGGTCCAGCCAGGCTTGCAGGGCGATGAAGGGCTCATGTCGGAGCCGGTAGACGCGGATGCGGGTGTCCTCGTCCACGCCGTGTTCCTGCACGAGTCCGTTGCGGCGGAGGATCCGCAGGTGTCGGCTGATGGCAGGTGCGCTCATATCGAAGGAGTCGACGAGTTCGCCGGCCCGGCGTGGCCGTTCCTGAAGCAGCTCGACGATGCGGCGCCGGGTGGGGTCGGCCAGGGCCGTCAGCGTCGCATCAATATCATTAACCATATGGTTAATGATTAACTGTTGCGTCGCTGAAGTCAACCGCCGTCCAGGTTCTGGCGACGATTTTTGCGACCGCGGGGCTGCGGCTCAGCCGGTGAGGCTGTCGAGTGCAGTCTCTCGGCGTAGTGGGGCCAGACCTCGGCGTGAGCGGAGGGAATGGCCACCCAGTCCTTGAAGGGGCGGTGTTTGCCGGAGGGGTCGAAGAGTTCGGCTCCGGTCAGGGCCAAGGCTTCGGTGTGGGCGGGGGCGCCGTCGCCGAGGCGGAAAGCCAGCAGGTCGCCTTTGAGGCAAGCGAAGGCCTTGCCGTGGGCTTTGAGGGCGCGTTTGCCGAACATCGTGCCAGCGGTGGCGCCGCGCGGGGCGAGGTCGGCGGCGATCTCGTCGAGAAGGATGTCGGGGGTCACGGTTTGGGTCCTTGTGCTGGTGGCGGGGTGAGTTGGTCGCGGCGGCGGGCCAGGTAGTCGCGTTCGGCGTCGTTGCCGACCAGGGCGAGAGCCTGTTCGTAGGCGGCGATGGCTTCGGTGGTGCTGCCCAAGCGCCGCAGCAGGTCAGCGCGGGCGGCTGGCAGCAGGTGGGAGTGTGCAAGCCGGCCGGTGTCCTGCAACTGGTCGAGGAGCCGCAGGCCCGCAGCAGGCCCATCCGCCATGGCGACAGCGATCGCCCGATTTAGCTCCACCATCGGCGAGGGAGCGGTGCGGGCGAGCAGGCTGTAGAGCGCGGTGATCTGCGGCCAGTCGGTGGTGTCGCTGCTGGGCGCGTCCGCGTGAACGGCGGCGATCGCAGCCTGCAGCGCGTAGGGGCCTGGTGGCCGGGACCGGAGCGAGGGGCGGACCGGAACGCGAAGGTGGCCCGGCCGGTGCGTTTTGCTCCGAAGAGCCCCCAGGCACCGGCCGGACCACTCCCGGCGGGAGCTCACGCCCGCTGGAAGGTCCTTCGCCCGCCGACTTGGGGTGTCGGCGATGTGGACCGACCACGCTCCCAAAGCGGGCCAGTCCAGGATGGTCCGACCACACCTCCATGAGGATCGGACCGTCCTTCTTCCCCCGGCCGAAGGGTCTGCGGTCCCCGGCCGGAAGTCGTGCACCCGGGCGTGAGCCCGGGGAGTTCGGGACCGGCGCCCGCCAAGAGGGAGGCGGGCGCCGAGTGAGACCACTGTTACGTACGCGGCGTCAGGTGGCCATGGGACGAGAGCCCTCGCCCCAGCCTTTTTCCATCGTGTGAAAAAAGCCCGCCATCGGATTTCACTCTTCCAGCGCGCGCACGCCGGCAGGCGGACGGAAGGGGAAGGAAGACCGTGGTGACAGCAGGTCCCGCGTGGCCGCTACGCCCCCATGAGGTCTGGTTCATGATGCTGGCCAGGCGCCAGCGGACCGGCTGAGTGCGGCGGCCGCTGCTTTGACAGCTGTGATGTAGTCCCCGGGCGGCTCCGGCATCACCTCAGACGGCTTGAGGAGCAGCAGACTGCCCATCACCGAGTCGTCCCAGAAAATGGGAGCGGCCACGGAGTTCCAGCCGGGTAGGCACTCTTGATAGCCAACGGCGTAGCCGGTGTCCCGGATGGCGCTGAGAGAGGCACACAGGTCGTCGTCGTCCCGGAAGGCTCCCGGGCCTGCGCGGGCTGGGATCGGGGTGGCGAGGACCTGTTTCTGCATGGGCTGGGGGAGATAGGCCAGGATCGCCCGGCCGGGTGCGCCGACGCGCAATGAGCGAGTGATGGAGAGCATGTCGCGGGGCGTCCAGCCGAGCTCTACCAGGTCGCTGTCGCCCACGGCCATGTCAACGCATTGCCGGGTCAGCCCGAAGCTGGCCATGTAGAGCAGGACCAGGCCCTTGTCGGTCACGCGGTGCAGTTCCTGCAGCTGAGTGGTGACTGCGTCTCCGTCGTGCCCGTATGCCGCTGAGGCCTGAAATCCGAGCCGCGCGGTGCCTGGCCCGAGGGCGTAGACGCCACGTTCGGGACGGATGAAGTACCCGTCATAGACTCCGGCCTGCAGGATTCTGCTGACGGTGGAGTCATCCAGACCGGAGGCTTTGGCCAGCTCGGCAAGGCGGGCGGTGGGGCGGCCGATCGTGGTGAAGGCAGCCTGTACAGCAAAGACGCGGCCCGACCGGGTACCGCCGCGCCCGCTGCCGGCCTGCTGGATCCCCATGTGCCCCGAGCCCTTTCTGTCCTGCACTCACGGTCCTACGTCGTGGACCTGTGCCGCTGACGGTGCCATCTCGTTCGGTTCCCAGGGGCGTGAGGCTCCGGGGTTTGGTGCGCGTGCGGTCGTGCTTGGGGCGAGGGCGCCGGGCGGCCGCTGAGCTGCACGGCACCCTCGGACCTCACCAGTTGATGTCGTTCGCTGCGACGCTGGTGTCGGCCGCGCCCGCTTCCACGCTCCAGTTGATGTCTCCGGGCGTGGCATTGATCTGGTTCCAGTTGATGTCTCCCGCCCGGACCGCGCTGCCCTGGTGTGTCACCGCCACTCCAGCAGCGCCAAGCGCCACAAGCAGAGCGGCGGCCAGCGCGGCAGACGAGAGTTTGATCGCGTGGTTCATGTGGTGTTTTCCCCTCTTTGAGCGAGCCTGTGCTGTCGACGGCACAGGCAGTCGGCCTCACCCCGAGCGCGATATTGCAGAAACATGCATCGCGCATTTGTGATGCCGACCCTTAGGGTGACCCGACGTACAACGCCGGAGCAACGGGTTGCCGGTCGCAGAAACCTGCATTGCGCAAAAATGAAGTGCTAAAACAGGGCGAACGGGGCGTATGCATGCATGAGTTGGGGTTGCCGCAGCTGTCACCCGAGGCATGGGAGCTGTACCGGCAAGCGTTGCAAGAACAGGTAATTAGCCCTGATCGCAAGGAAGTTGAGGAACTCGCTCGGCTTGGGGTAGTCGTGCCCGATCCGACGCGGCCCGGCTTCTACATCCCGGCAGAGCCTGACCGTGTGGCCAAGACGTTGCGTGGAGGGGCGGTCCAGGCTCTCTCGGCAGTGACCGGGTATCTCGCGCAGCTGCCGGGGTTCGTGGATGCCATGACTGACGAGTTCCGCCGCGCTCAGCGCACGGAGACGGCAGCAGTGGAGGTCATCACCGAGCACGACGACATCAATGGCCGGCTGGCTCGGGCTTCAGACGCCCTCCAGTCCGACGCCATGACCTGCCATCCGGGTCGACGTGATCGAGTGGTGCTGGAGAACGTGGAAGAGCGCGACGACAAACTGCTCGCGCGTGGCATCAAGCTGCGGACTCTGTACCACCAGAGCAATCGGCCCGACCACTGGACCGGTAGGTGGGTGCGCTTTGTGACGGAGCGCGGAGCGCAGGTACGAACCCTTCCCACCCCGCTGCCAAAGTTGATCATCTTCGATGACCGCGAAGCCTTTGTCGGTGTCTACGAGAACGGTGAGCTGATGCCGGGTGCCCTGCATATCCGGCATGCACAGATTGTGGGGTTCGTGCGCGCCGTATTTGAGTTGCACTGGGAGCGGGCCGAGCCCTGGGTTCCGGGCGTGGAACCGAGCTTGGATCCGGGCGGCGACCAGGCGGAGCGTGGCAGGACTCCCTTCACCACTCCCGAGACCCGGTCAATCCTTCACGGCTTGGCTCAGGGTAAGTCGCAGAAGCAGGTGGCCAAGGAACACGGCATTAGCGAGCGAACGCTGATCAGCCGTCTCAACGTGCTCAAGGCGCGTCTCGACATACCCACGCTTCCCGCACTGATGTTCTGGTACGGAAGGTCGGATGAGCGCTTACTTCAGGACTGACATGCACCGGACAGGGCGGACACTGTCCGCCCTGTCCGGAGCCTTCTGGTCAGGTAGTGGCGTCCAGGGCGAGCTTCTGTGGTCCCGGATGTGTTTCCAGGTCGAGGTGCGCTTGGGCCGCAGAACCCAGGGGGTAGGTCTGGCCGGGCGGCAGGATGAGTGTGCCGTCGAGGATGGTGGTGAACAGGGCGCGCATGCCCATGGCGAGGCCGATCTGATCGCGGCGCAGGTGCGTTAGCCGGAACGCCGACATGGTCAGCGACTGCCCAAGGAGTAGGTCCATGCTGATTGGCGCTGCGCTTGCTGGTGGGCGCCCGTACAGCGCGATCCTGCCCCCAGGGGCCACAGCGGTGGCCAGCGCAGGCACGTCCAGCCCCCCGCTCAGGTCGATGACTGCGTCGACGGGTCCGCCGGCAGCGGCGATGACCTGTCGGTCGAGGTTTCCGGTCCTGCTGTCCACGACGGTGTCCGCGCCGAGCTCCAGTGCGTAGTCCCGGTCTGCCTGGTGTTCGGCCAGTGCGACGACCCTGGTGCCGAGCCTCCGTGCCAGCTGGACCGCCAACACGCCGACGCCCGAGCCTGCCGCCGTGACGACGACGGTTTCCTTCGCCTGGATTTGCGCCGCGGTGACCAGTGCGTGCCAGGCGGCGTTGCCGTCCCGGACGAGGGTGAGCGCCTGGTGGTCATCGATGCCGGCGGGGATGTCCCAGCACGCGTCCAGGGGTATGACGGCCCTTTCGGCATAGCCCCCATGCTCGAGGAGGCCGACAACTCGTCGGCCGTCGTCGGTCACGCCCACCACCTCGGTGCCGAGCGTGCAGGGCAAGGGTGCGTCATCGATGACGCCGGTGCGCGCAAGGACGTCATCGGCGGTAACGCCTGCCAGAGACACGCGGACGCGGACATGACCCACCGACAGGGCGGGCTCCTGAACGTCCTCCAGTTTCAGGACGTCATGGCCGCCGCGTTCACGCATGACGATGGCGCGCACTGTGCTTGTCTCCTCAACTGGTTGGGCACGGGGACCGGTTCCGGCGACCAGGCTAGGGCATAGGGGGCCTTCGGCATCAGGGCCCGAGGCACCCCTCTTTTCTCACTGGGCGAGAAATAGGGCCCCCTTTCTCGCCCAGTGAGAAAAGACGGGAGCCGGTTTCTCGCCCGGTGAGAAACGCCGTTCTGTTACGTGCGGGGCATGTGTTTCTCGTTGACTCGCGAGTTGAATTCCGCCTACAGTCACACACCGCTTCGCTGGGATGACAAGCCCACAACTGGCCATGCCGTATGGGGCGGTAGGCCGCCACAGGGGGTTGGTGACGATGCCAGAAGCTCAGACCGCCACAGGTCAGACCCGGAGTGCAGCACAGCGAGGCTTCGCTGTGCTGCGCGTTCTCGGGCAGCTGGAAGCCTCGAGACCCTCGGCTGACGGCAGTTACTCTTTGACCGAAATTGCCGTTGCGGCCGGAATTCCCGATGCCACGGCGCACCGCAAGCTGAACGAAGCCGCCGATGAAGGCCTGGTTTTGCGCACCGAGCGCGGCCGGTACGCGCTGATGGCCTGGAACGGCGGACGCCTTGCCCAGCTGCCCCCGCTGCCGCCGGTGACCGACACGGTGCTGACGCGGGTACAGCAAGCCACCGGGCAGATCGTGATCCTGTACGCCGCCGAGCTGGTCGGGCACCCGCTGCGGGTACGCCGTGGGCAGGCCCTGGGCACCAACAGAGCCGTGATCGAGACCGCTCCGGCTTCCGTGCAGTCCGCGATTGACATGGCCCTGCTGGAACAGTCCGAACAGGACCCGGTGGCGCTGGCCATCCTGGCCCACCTGGACAACCGGCCGGCGGCATTGCCGCCGTTACTTCGGGGCGTGCGGGACCGCGGCATGGCCATCGGTCCTTCGCCCCTGACAGGCTGGGTCACGGTGGCCCTCCCGATCTGGCGCCGCGAGACCGTCACCGGTGCGCTGGCGCTGATCGTCCCTGACACACAGATGCGGTACGCGTACTGCCGCAAGCGCTACCTCGACGTCCTCACCAAGGCCGCAGCGGCGCTGAGCCACCGCAGCACGCGGTCTGCCGGCCTGGCTCCTGTCGCCTCGGCGGAACCGATGCACACCGCGGTGCCCGGGCGCGGCGGTCGCTTCGAGCGGGCTTCGGCCTGAGGTCCTGGTCATGCCTGGCGCCCGGCACGAAACCTTTCTGGAACGGTCCGACCACACCATCACCGACGAAAGTAGGAACCTTCCGGTGGCACCCTCACTGACCCTGACGGCAGCGCCGGAGCGTGGCAACAGCACCGTGCAGCGCACCCTGGCCGTCCTCGACGCCCTCAGTGAACCCGGCCCGCACCCGCTCGCCGAGATCGCTGCCCGCGCGGGGCTGCCCGCGCCCACTACCCACCGGTACCTGCAGGCTCTCATTCGCGAGGGACAGGTCCGGCAGTGCGACTATCCCCGCGGTTACTACGCGCGCCTGACCGACCCGGTGCGTACCGGCACGGTGCAGCCCCTCGAGGAGCTGCCCCTGCGAATCCCCGGCCGGACCTCGCAGGCGATCCGCGCCGAACTGGTCTCCCTGCAGGCCACGACCGGACAGATGGCGCTGCTGTACTCCCTGGTCGGGGTGTCCATGGTTCGGATGTGCACCGACCGCGTCCCGGGCCCTCACGTCGCGGCATTGTTCGCCGCTCCCCCGCCGCAGCAGCAGGCCCTGTGGCAGGCCCCGCTCAACGCCGACGCGTCCGGGCTGGTCATCCGGGCCTGCCTGGAGGACCAGCCCTCACCGCGCATGCGGATCGTCCGCGACCAGGGATACGCCGTCGGGCCCTCACCGCTCGACGGCTGGCACGCCCTGGCCGCGCCGCTGTGGTGCGGCCCCGCCGTCGTCGGATCGATCGCCGTCCTGGCCCCCAGCCGCATGGTGCAGCGCCAGGCGACCTGCGCCCGATACGTGCACGCGCTGATGGACAGTGCCGGCGTCGTCAGCCGCCACCTGTTCCGCCTGGAGACCCGGCAAGCCAGCTGACCCGCCAAGCCGGACAAGGGGGAGGACATCTGACATGAGCCGCCCACGGCGACCTCTGCCCGCAAGGATTCGCGGGCCGACCACCGGTCGGCCCGCGGCTTCGCGCAAGCCCCGCGCCTGGAGCCGCACGTAACAAACGCCTGCCGAGTGCCGACCTCGACAGGCGTTCACCCGGCCGTTCAGCGGCCGGCAGTCACCGCCCTTGCCCAAGGGCGGATCCAGTGTTCTCAACACGATCCCGCTGCCACACGGGGTTCTTGCACGCCCGAGGGGGGCGTGCCCGTCCATGATGCAGCATGCCCACGCGCGGAACCAAGCAGTTCCGCCAGCCAAAACCACATCCGTTCAACTGGCCGTGTCGGCAGCGCCAGTTGACTCCCCCGCCATAGAGCTCGTTCGCGCCCACGCCGACCAGGAAGTCGCCACCACGGCGTCCCGCCGGGTACGCAGGTACGACTTTCTGCGCGCCGCCCGCTGGGCCATCGGCGCCGGCCACCACCCCAAGGCCTCGGCAACCACGCTGCGCGTCGCCGAGGAGCTCGCGGACCGGATGAACGCCGACGGACACGTCGCCTACGGCCGCGCCCGCATGGCCAAGCGGCTCGGGATCAGCCGCCGCACCGTCGACCGGCACATCGCGTGCCTGCGCGAGCTCGGCCTGCTCGCTTGGTCCGTCCACGGCAGTCGCACCAACACCCGTCGCGCCGCGGGCCTGCCGGGCTGGGCCGGCACCGCCACCATCTACGCGGCCACCGCTCCCCCGGCCTGGGACCACGCCATGGGCCACCGCATCCGCGGCCGCGGCTACTCCGCCCGCGTCGTCGGCTACACCTGCGAAGGCCGCGAGCGTGCCATCGCCGAGGCCCGCCTCGCTGCAGCTGGCCGCCGCCGGCGTGACACCCCTTCCTGTAGGCAGAACCCCAGGAGACAGAAAGCCAAGGTAGGAGGGAAGAAGAACAACACCACTACGCGGCAGCGACGCGCTGCGCGCTCCACCTCTTGCCCGCCTCACCAAGCCGCCCACGGCGTCGACGTGGCCGCGTGGGTCCGCCCCCGCGTCTCATGGACGCAGGGCGAGCAACTGCGCCGCCTCGCTTTCGCGCTCCGTCCACTGATCGTGGCCGGGATGCCACGCGAGGCCATCGTCGCTGAGCTGCACTCCTGGTGGCTGACCTGGCGACCGAACTCCCCCGCCGCCTACATCACCACCCGATTGCGCACTGCCGCGCTCACGGCACGGCTCTCCCCGCCGGAGGAAGCGCCCGCGCCGGTCCAGGGCGTGCCGCCGAACGCGGCGTTCCGGCAGGCGCGCGCCCAGCTTCACGACGACTGGCCGCTCCCCCGCACCACCGGCGCCGACGGCCTGTCGGTGCCGGACGAACCCGCCGACCTGATCCGCTCCCGCATTCTGGCGTCCCTCGCGCAGGCCGAGGCTGCTGCCCGGCCCCCGGCCCACAGGACTGCACAACGCTCGCCGAATGGGAGGCTCTGGTCGACGACCGGACCCGGGCCACCTGGTGGAGGACGACCGACAGGTGAGCAGCAGCGGTCGTCACCTGCTGGCCTGGCGGGGTCGTCATGCCGCTTGTGGGTTGAGGAACGAACGCAGGGCCGGCGGGAGCATCCCTTCCTCGGTCAGCAGCTCCCACTGGCACCCGGGCACGGCGGCATCCACGGCCTGCAGCATGGTCCGCATGAAGAGCAAACTCAGGGTCGTCCCCGCCTGCGCCGATGTGCCCCAGCGGCGGTCGCCCAAGCCCACGGTCAGAAACATGCCGGCCAGCATGCCCCGGGCGCGCACCCATTCCGCCACAGCCTCACCGACATCGTCGTGGGCCAGTTCGGATTGCACGCGGTCATACAAGTCCACTGCCCACTCGCGGAGATCGGCCGCTCCACGCCACGACAACCGAAGGTCCTCGAGGGACGACGCGTCCACGATCTGTGCCATCAGGTCGCGCACGTCGCCTTCGGGGAGCAGCGCAAAGCCGCCGTCTGAGCCGAACACGGCGGGAGCAGTGTCGGGCACGTCATCGAAGGTGAACTCGGCGAGCGAAGCGAAAGGGTTCGGCCCGGGCGCCTGGACAGCCCGGACGACGTCACCGATCCCCTGCAGCGTGACAGCAGGGCCGCCGAGCAGTACCGCGTTGACGGCAAAAGAGGTGGCCTCCCCGGCAGACAGGAGCGACGGGTCCGGATTGCGGTCCAACTCCACAAGTTCCCGCGGCGGCCACTCCAACCCGCGTGTCCGCACGGCTTTGGCGATGCGCTCATCGACACGCCGGATCGCAGTCGGCACCAAACGCATGAGCCGTCCGGAGTCGACCTGCCGGTCGGCGATCCGCCCGGCCCGCGCCTCGGCATCCTCCGGTCCGATGACGGCTTCCCCCGGAGGGGTAACCGTCTCAGCGAAGAGCGTGAAGCCGTTCAGCTCCCGACGGAAGGCGCCCCGCACCGTGTCCTCCGGCACCGGCAGCCCGTCGCTGAATGCGAGCAGGCCCAGGTGAGCGGGGCGCGCCCCCCGCTTGGCATTGCGGGCCAGCCAGCGAGTCAGCACGAAGGCCTCCTCCAAAGGGCGTGAGGCACTGCCCCGGCCACGCCCCAGCGACATGGTGACGTTCGGGGGAAGAAGCCCCGCTCGCCGCCACACAGCCAGCTGCTTCGCCGTGACCGTCAAGCCGTATCGCGCGGCGTCGTCAATGAGCCGTTGATCCGCAGGGCTCGGTTTGAAGGGCGACATGTCCTGACGCTACGACAACGGTCACTGGCGCGGGCCGTTTTGGAGACCCCCCACCTTTGTCAGGTTGCCGAGACACCGTGCTGGTGATGTGAGGGCAGGGGCTGGGACCACCGGCGCCCTCCCCTTAACCTCACGCTTTCACGAAGTGGGTTGTCCAGTGGGTGATCAGGACAGCAGAAAGTGCCTCTAACCAGCGAGAATGAGGATTGTCTAGGCCCTTGTTCTCGCCCCTGTCGGAGGCACTTTCCAGGTGAAGAAGCGTATCGGGTCGTACCCGCGTGTCCGCGCTGAGGGCGGCGGTCGTGGGGTGGTCTCGCAGGCCGGGGCCGTGCTGCTGGTGGGCCCCTGAGGAGGATCGGAACTGCCAGTAGCGACAGAGAGTCGATCTTGGTTCCGGTTCGGTGACTTGCCTCACTCGGGCCGTTCAGGCCCTCTACGTTCCGTTCATGCCAGTTGAGTTTCTGTCTGACGATCAGGTCTCCCGCTACGGCCGGTTCGCTGCCGATCCGACACCCGGTGAGCTGGAGCAGTTCTTCCGCTTGGACGAGCGGGCGCTGGGCCTAGCCTGCTCGAAGAGAACCCCGGCGAATCGGCTGGGGTGGGCGGTGCAGTGGGGCGTGGTACGGATGCTGGGGGTGTTCCCGACCGAGGACCTGATGGTGGTGCCCGGCTCGGTGGTGCGCTTTGCGGCCGAGCAGCTGCAGGTGGACGCGGATGAGTTCGCGGCGTACGGCGCGCGTCGACAG
This sequence comes from Streptomyces sp. NPDC059718, assembly GCF_042733315.1. NCBI lineage: Bacteria > Bacillati > Actinomycetota > Actinomycetes > Kitasatosporales > Streptomycetaceae > Streptomyces > Streptomyces sp. NPDC059718. The sequence continues at coordinate 36,695 of NZ_JBHWGA010000065.1, read as the reverse complement.
AGCCGGTATGAGCAGGCGTGGGAGATCCGTGATGCGTACGGGTACCGGGAGTTCGCCGACGCCGAGGGCGAGGTGCGCCGGTTCCTGGGGGCGCGGGTGTGGGCGTCGCCGGAGGGACCTCGGGCTTTGTTCGACCGGGCGGTGGTGTGGCTGGTGGAGAACCGGGTGCTGCTGCCAGGGATCACAACGCTGACCCGGTTGGTGGCGGAGGTGCGGGCGGAGGAAAACGCGGCGCTGTACCGGACGCTGGAGGCGGCGGTGCCGCGGGATCTCCGGCAGGCGATGCGGGAGTTGTTGAAGGTTCCGGACGGGCGGCGGGTCTCTGAGCTGGAGCGGCTGCGGACGCCGCCGGTGAAGGTGTCGGGCGTGGCGATGGCGGCCGCGCTGGAGCGGGTGAAGGAGATCCGGAGTCTGGGCGCCTATGCGGTGGACACTGGCGGGGTGCCAGCGGCCCGAATGACGGGGCTGGCCCGGTACGGGATGGGCTCGAAGGCGCCGACGCTGCGGGACCTGGAGGAGAGCCGGAAGGCAGCGACGCTACTGGCCACGGTGCGGCACCTGGAGTCAGCGTCGGTGGACGATGCCCTGGACCTGCTGGACGTGCTGATGGCCTCGCGGCTGCTGTCGCGGGCAGACCGGCTCGGCAAGGAGGAAAAGCTCAAGGCGCTGCCGAAGCTGAAGCGGGCGGCCGGGCGGGTGGCCAAGGCAGTGGAGGTTCTGCTGGACACCGCGCCCGCGACGGTCGAGGGCGAGATGGTGTCGGTGCTGGACGCCTGGTCGGCGATCGAGAAGGTGGTGCCGCGGGAGAAGCTCGCCGATGCGCTGGCAGTGATTGCCGAGTGCGTGCCGGACGGGGACGGCGACGAGGACGCGGAGTGGCGGGCCGCGCTGACTGCTCGGTACGGGACGGTTCGCGGCTTCCTCCGGTTGTTGGTGGACGTGGTCGACTTCGGCGCGGTCGGGGCTGGCGTCCCGGTGGTGCGGGCGCTGAGGGGACTGCCGCACCTGATCGGGCGCAAGAAGGTCGCCGCCTCGGAGGTGTCGGACGAGTTGGTGAGCGGCTCGTGGCGGCGGCTGGTGTTCGCCAATCCGGACGTCGAGCCGGGGTGTGTGGATCGGGCCGCGTACAGCTTCTGCGTGCTGGAGCACCTGCACCGCTCGCTGCGGCGCCGTGACGTGTTCGCCCGCGACGGGGACCGGTGGGGTGATCCGCGGGCGAAACTGCTGGCCGGAGATCGGTGGGAGAGTGCCGAGCCGACCGTGCTGACCGCGCTCAGCCTGGAGGCGGAGCCGGCCGCGCACCTCGCGGAGCTCGCCTCCGCGCTGCACGGCGCCTTCCACCAGGTGGTGACCGGGCTGCCGGCCAACAGCGCGGTCACCGTGAAGGACGGCAAGGTGCGCCTGGACCGGCTCGGGCCAGCGCCGGAGCCCCAGCTGATGCCCGCCTTCCGGCAGCTGGCCAACAGCATGCTGCCCAGGGTCGACTTCCCCGAACTGCTGCTGGAGGTCGCCGAGCTGACCGGCATGCCCACTGCGTTCACCCACATCTCCGGCGCCGACTCCGGCATGGAGGACTTCGAGGTCAGCGTGTGCGCGGTGCTGCTGGCGGAGGCGTGCAACGTCGGGCTCACCCCGGTGGTCAAGCGAGACGTGGCAGCGCTGACGCGGGGCCGCCTGGTCCAGGTCGACCAGGGCTACGTGCGCGCCGAAACGATCTCGGCGGCCAACGGCCTGCTGATCGACGCCCAGCGGAAGGTCGACGTCGTGCGGGCGTGGGGCGGCGGGCTTGTTGCCTCCGCCGATGGGGTGCGCTTCACCGTGCCGGTGCAGACTCTTCATGCCGGCTACAGCCCCCGCTACTTCGGCCTGCGTAAGAAGGGCGCGACCTGGCTCAACGTCGTCAATGACCAGGTCATGGGCCTGGGCGGGGTGGTGGTGCCCGGCACGCTGCGGGACTCGCTGTTCATTCTGGACGCTCTGCTGGGCCGGGACGGTGGGCCGAAGCCGGAGACCGTGATCACCGACACCGCCTCCTACAGCGACATCGTCTTCGGCCTGTTTGCGATTCTCGGTTACCAGTTCTCCCCGCGCATCGCCGACATCTCCGACGCGAGGTTGTGGCGCACCCACGCCACCGCCGACTACGGGCCGCTGCAGGACGTCTCCCGGCACACGGTTCGCCTGGACCGCATCCGCGCGCACTGGGGCGACATGCTCCGGGTAGCTGGCTCCCTCACATTGGGCGAGGTCCGCGGCCACGACCTGATCCGTATGCTGTCGCGGGACGGGCGTCCGACCGGCCTGGGCGACGCCTTCGCCCACTACGGGCGGATCTTCAAGACCCTGCACCTGCTGCAGTTCATCTCTGACGACGGCTACCGCCGCATGATCGGCAGGCAGCTGAACATCACCGAGGCCCGCCACCGGCTCGCCCGCCGGATCTTCTTCGGTCAGCGCGGCGAGCTGAGGCAGAACTATCGCGAAGGCATGGAGGACCAACTCGGCGCCCTCGGGCTCGCGCTGAACGCCGTGGTGCTGTGGAACAGCCTCTACCTCGACCGAGCGGTCAAGCAGCTGGCCGCCGACGGCTTCCCCGTCACCGACGACCTCATCGCGCGTCTCTCGCCGCTCCAGTTCGACCACATCAACTTCCTCGGTCGGTACGCGTTCTTCCGCCCACAGGACGCCGGGCGCCGGCCGCTGCGCGCGCCGGGCCAGGCCGAGGACGACGACCAGACACTGTGACGCGTTGCTGCCCGGACCCAGCTGGGGCCGGGGCAGCAACGTCGGCGGGTTCAGCAGCAGTCGCTGCCCGGGTGGCAGCCACAGGCATCCGGCTCGCCGACGGGCGCCGGGGCAGACAGTCCAGGGCGCGCAGCAGCCCTTGCCGCTCCAGGCGTCGCGGCCTTCCTTGACGACGATGGCGCGATGGCGGCGATGATCAAAGCGGCGACAGGGTCGGCCCAGATCCAGCCGAGGGTGGCGTGCGGCTTGACCGGGTCCCGTCAGGGGAACTGGTCGGAATGCGCTGTCCGGCCCTGAGGCTCCTACCGATTCAGCGTGGGGTGATCAGCCGTCGAGCTGGTCGATTGTGGCGATCGACGGCTTACGGGTGCGCCGGAGCTCGACCGCCACCGATTCAGCATCACGTAGCACGCGAGTGGCATTGTGCCAGGTCAGCTTGGCGATGTCCGCGTCGCTCCAGCCGCGCGTGAGTAGCTCTGCGATCAGGTTGGGGTAGCCGGAGACATCGTCGAGCCCGGTGGGCATGAAGGGGGTGCCGTCGAAGTCGCCGCCGATGCCGATGTGGTCGATTCCGGCGACCTCTCTCATGCGGTCCAGGTGGTCGGCGACCGTCGCCGGTGTCGCGATCGGCCGAGGCGTGCTCTCCTCGTAAGCGGCCAGGACCTTCTTCGCCGCGGGGCCCGAGTCGAGGTGGTGCAGGCCGGCCGCGACGAGAGCGACCTCGGCACCTTCGACCCACTGGGCGGCCTCGGGGTGTATGAACTCCAGGACGAACGTCACCATCGCGATGCCCCCGTTGGCGGGCAGGGCGGCGAGCACGTCGTCAGGGATGTTGCGCGGGTGATCGCAGATCGCGCGCGCGGAGGAGTGCGAAAAGATCACCGGGGCCTGCGTGACCCGAAGGGCGTCGCGCATCGTGTCGGCGGACACGTGCGAGAGGTCGACCAGCATGCCCAGGCGATTCATCTCGGCGACGACCTCCTTGCCGAAGCGGGTCAGGCCGTTCGCGGCCGGCTTGTCGGTGGCAGAGTCGGCCCAGGGCACGTTGTCGTTGTGCGTGAGCGTCATGTAGCGGACACCCAGCGTGTACAGGGCGCGCAGGGTGGCCATCGAGCAGGCGATGGAGTGGCCACCTTCAGCACCCATCAGCGAGGCAATCCGGCCGCGCGCACGTGCCTCCTCAATGTCGTCAGCGGTGAACGCCAGGCTCAGGTAGTCGGGGTAGCGCTCGGCCAGTGCGCCTACGCAGTCAATCTGCTCCAGCGTTGCGCTGACCGCTTGATCGCCCTGCAACTCGGAGGGAACGAAGACGGACCAAAACTGCGCTCCGACACCGCCAGCGCGTAGCCGCCCCAGGTCGGTGTGCAGGTGGACCGTCTGGTCCGCGGCAATGTCACGGCGATCCAGGTCGTATCCGGCCTGCTCGCGCAGCGCAAGAGGAAGGTCATTGTGCCCATCGATGACGGGATGCTCCGCGAGTAACGCCCGAGCGTGTTCGAGTGCACTGGGGTCTGCTATGTAGGTCATCGAATCAGCATCCCATGCGCGGGTTGCAGGTCCCTGGCGTGGCTACCGTGGGCAGCCTCTGCGCGTGTATCTCCTCTCCTCTCCTCTCCTGTGCCCAAATTCTTCAAAAAACCAACGTTTATTGAAGATCGCCGAGCAGGCGGCCAGAAGGACCTCAAGGCCTTCAAAAACCCCTTCAGAAACCCAGGTGGTTCAACAACCCGTGACAGCCGTTTTCTGACAGGATTCCGGGCGTGAGCACGCCACTTGAAGACGTCCAGTTCGAACTCCTGGTCGCCGAGCCCGCCGTCCGCACCGAGATCCGCATCGGCTACGCCCGGGTGTCCACCGGCGGGCAGAAGCTCGACCGCCAGCTCGACGCCCTCAACGCGGTCGGCTGCCGCCGGATCTTCGCCGACAAGAAGTCGGGGAAGAACGACGCCCGGCCTGAGCTGAAGGCGTGCCATGCCTTCCTCGCCGCCGGCGACACCTTGGTGGTGCCCGCCCTCGACCGCTACGGCCGCTCCCTGCAGGACCTGATCACCATGGTCGGCGAACTACGCAAGCGCGAAATCGGCTTCACCTCGCTGCACGAGCGGCTCGACACCACCACGCCCGGCGGGCGGCTGGTGTTCCATGTCTTCGCCGCACTGGCAGAGTTCATCCGAGAGCTGATCGTCTCCGGCACCCGAGAGGGCCTGGCCGCCGCCCGCGCCCGCGGAAAGGTCGGCGGCCGACCCACCGTGGTCGACGCGGACATCATCCGCGCCGCCCGCGACATGCTGCCCAACCCCGAGCACTCGATCACCTCGATCGCCAAGCTCCTCGGTGTCAGTCCCGGCACCCTCTACAACCACATCCCTGACCTGCAGGAACTCCGCGCCTCCGGACGCGTCCCGAAGCAGCTCATCGCCGACTGACCGCTGCCGCTACTGACCGTTCCGATCCTCCCCAAGGGCCTACTCCCTGAACGGTGAAGAGCCGGAACTGGTTTTCGGTTTGTGCACGGGCTTCTGCTGGGAGGGCATCCCATCCTGGCCTGGCCATGGGCACGATCGTTTGCCAGAGCGGCCGCGCCCACATCCATAGAGCTAGGAAGAGCGCCACGGCGACAAGGACTGCGGCCAGCCTGATCAGTACAGCGCGTCGCTGCCGTGCCTTTGAGACCACGGTCTCCCAGAACATGCGCACGAGTACTGATGTCACCTCGTAAAAGCTCATGCTGACTGAGATCAGCCGACCACACCGCACAGTTCCGGGCTTGAGCGAATCGTGAGGCTGAGGCATTGCTGCTTCGCTCACCAACGATCGGAGGGTCAGAGGGACCGGCAGGCCATCTGAGTGTTCTCTGCTTCGCTACTGCTCGGCAGCCGGTCCCAGTCCGAGGTCGACCAGTGGCCACGTCCAGCGCATGCCGAGTTCATCGAGGGCTGCGGCCCGCTGCTCAGGCAAGGTCTCGCGTCGGGCCCGGGCGTTGTTCACGAAGATCCCCAGGCTGACGGTGTTCCCGTCGACCGGTTCCTTGTGACGGCGCGGCACATTCAGGTGCCCCTCCCGCCCGTGGTACTGCCGGGCGGCGGCAATGTTCAACTGCCACTTCTCGTCATTGCTCAGCCTCGCCGTCCTCGGTGCCGAGGAAGCGGCTGGCTCGATGCCGAGGACGCTGCGGAGCATCCACTGCTGTGGGACGGACAGTTTCTCGAAGGTGGTCGCGTTCTGCTGGACGGTGGCCCACCTGCCGATGTCCTCGCCCGCGATGACCAGTTGGCCGGTCTCGTGGCCGGTGACGCTGCAGCCGGCCGCAACATGGACGCGGGCCAGGGTGAAGCGTCGCTGCCAGTCGACGGTCCAGGCCGGGCACCAGGACGGGTCGATCGCTTCGAGGGCTTCCCGTCGGTGCTGGGTGAGCGCGCCGGGCGGGCGGTCGGTGCCGTCGGGCACGCTCGCGGCGAGACGGGCGGCGCTGCGCTGGTTGTGCAGCCACCGGCCGATCGGGTAGCCATCAGCGGTGATGGCGTCGTTGGCCGGCAGGAGGTGCCCGTGAGCGGCGAACCATTCCCGGGCGGCGGTCAGGCCGTCCTCGAATCCGGCGTCGAACTCTGACCACACCATGTCGAGTGAGGTGAGCTCGGCGATGCGGTCGGCGGCCAGGCGGCCAGCACGGTAGGCGCGTCGCTGTTCGGCGATCCAGATGCCGAGGTGGAAGCCCTCGTCTGGGTCGTCCTGGTCGACGGCGTCGCGGTAGGTGTAGGGGACGCGCAGGTCTCCGCCGGCGGCCTGGTACGCGATGGCGGACTCGAGGCCGCGCCGCCAGGACATCTGTGCGGCCTGCAGCACGCGCAGGGAGATGAACCGGGCCAGCATGCCGGGGTCGCGGGGTGTGGCGAACTGCAGGATGCCGGGGGCTTCGACCGAGTCGGTGACCTCGTCCGCCGGCTCGGGGCCTTCGGCGTCGGGGTCGATGGTGTCGGAGGCGGTCGCGTCGCCGTGGTCGTCGCTGGTGCTGTTCGAGGAATCAGCGGGTTCCAGCGCGGAGGCGGACAGGGCTTCGACGGCCTGGGTGTCGTGGGAGCGCAGGGCTTCCAGGAAGCGGGCCAGCGGGTCGTACGCCGGTGAGGTGAGCATCTGGTCTGGGCTCTCGCCCGGGCCGAGCATGACTGGCACGACGATGGTGGCGACCTTGCCGTCGCCGGGCTGCATTCGTAGGGCGCGTCCGAGGACCTGGACGATGTCGGGCATGGCCCCGAACACGTCGCACATGATCACGGCATCGGCCCAGGTGTCGACGCCGACGCCGAGGACTTTCGCTGAGGACATCGCCGACAGGGCGACGGGGGTGCCGGCTTCGGTGACGCCGGCGTGGAAGTTGGCCAGCCCTTCGCGGCGGACTTCCGGGGGGTGCTCCCCGTACAGCCAGCGGGCGACCAGGGATTGCGGCAGGGGCAGTGACGGGTCGGCGGCCGCGAGGTCCTTGTGTGCATGGGGCAGGCCTTCGGCGAAGGCTTTCGCTTCGGCGACCCGGCTGTGGAAGGTGAGGACGCGTTCCAGCTTGTAGTCACCCGCGGTCTTGAGCATGGCAGCCTGCATGGCGGCCAGCCGCAGGCTTCGCACCCGGTCACGGCTCTCCCCCGCAGCGACCGCCTCCTGGTAGGCGGCGTCGGCGATCTCCACGCACACCACGCGATAGGGGGCGATGATCCCTTCGTCGATCGCGGTCCTCAGCGGGAGCTCGTAGGCGACCTCACCGAACTGCTCAGGGTCATCCATGGACGCGATCAGCTTCACTGCGGACCGGCCGGAACCACCGATGGACGGCGCATCGCCGTCGTCGAGGGCATCGCGGTCACCGGCTCCTCCCAGCTCCCACATGCGAGGTGTGGCGGTCAGGCTCAGCCGCCGGGTAGCCGGGACCTTGGTGTTGTCCAGGACCGCGGCCCACGGCTTGCCGATCGCTCCGGACACCCGATGGGCTTCGTCCAGGATCGCCAGGTCCCAGGCGGGCAGGCCGAGCGTGTGGGCTTCCTGCAGGGTGCCCAGGCCGACTGAGGCGTAGGTCGCGAACACCGCGGCGTCAAGCTGGGTGGCAGTCCAGGCGACCAGTTCGGTCGGGTCGGTGGTGCAGCGCAAGCCGGGGGTGGAGGTCAGGGAGCACAAGCCGAACATGCGGCCGCGGTGGCCGGAGCGGCGCCAGGCGTCGGCGGTCTGTTCCAGCAGGTCCAGGGAGGGAACGAGGATGATCACCCTTCGGGCGCCGACCTGGTAAGCGGTCATCTGCCCGATCAGGGTCTTGCCAGAGCCGGTGGCCAGGCGGGCCTGCGTGCGCAGGCCCTGGGGCGGCACGGCTTGGCCTGGGTGGATGGTGAGTGCCTGGGCGGCACTGCCGGTGGCCGCAGTCTGGTGCGGCCGCGGCGGGACCGTGATCACGTCCTGCGCGGTCATCGACCCACCTCCTGTCCCGGGCGGCCCGCGATCCCGCCCGCAATGACCGTATCGGCACGATCGGCGGCCGCGCAGGCGGACCCCCAACGGGGGACGCCAGGTCAGGGGCGATTTCGTCGAAGCCGTCCTCTTCCAAGTCGTTTTCCAGGTCGTCGACGCCGCCCAGGCCCGTCTCGCAGAAGAGAGCGTCGTCGTGACGGATCCCGACCGGCCACAGCCCGGAGCATTCACGGTTGTCCAGGATCAGGCAGCCAGCCTCGGTGAGGAACCGCGCGGCCCAGGCGAAGGGCCGCTGCTCACGCGGCACCACGGGGCTGGTGTCGTCGTCATTGACGAACGGGGTGTAGAGGCCGACGGCGGCGCTCAGCGGTTCCGGGGTGCCGTCTTCGCTGGTGCTCCGGATGATCGCGCCGATGGTCGTGGGGAAAAGACAACGGGCGCACCAGCAGTGCGGCTGCTTCGCGGTGCCCTCCGGGTGCTGCGTTCCCCAGGCCGGCCAGTGCCGCGGCGGGATGTCCCACCCGGACTTCCTGCGGGCTTTCCGGACGTCGCTGCAGTACCGACAGTTCTTCGGCTCCTTGCCGTGCGCGGCGATCAGAACCTCGTACGCCGCACGCGACCTCGGCATCGTGAAGTAGGTGGGCGACGCCCTCCACCCCCACTGGCGCTTTCCCTCCCAGTTCAGCGGCAGCAGGTCCGGCGCCGCGGACGCTTCGAGCGCCACCTGCAGCAGGGCGTCCGTTGCTGCGACGCCGGCCGGCCACCTGCCGTTGGGCAGTGCGGCCGCGATCTGCTCGGCGGCGGCCGCGGCCTCGCCGAATCGGGAGTAGTCGAAGTGCGCGACCGGGTGGCCGTCCGGGCTGGCGATGTGCCAGGCCTAGCACCCCTCGAACGCCTGGTGCTGCTCGTAGCGTTCACCGGGTTTCGCCTTGAGCGGCACGGACCAGCCGGTGTGGAGGACCAGGCCGTCGGGGAGCAGGTAGCCGGTGCCCGGCTGGACGGGGCTGTCCCCGAAGCGGTCGGGGTCGGTGGGCGTGAACTCGACGGGTATGGCGTGGGGGTTGCTGTTCCGGTCGGGATCGCTGTGCGGGATCATGGGTGTCCTCCGGATCTCGTTCAGGCGGGATTGGAGACGAGGGCGGCCGCGGTTCTTGGAGGGATGGCGGCCGCCCTCACCTGTTCATCAGGGGATGGGCACCAGCTCGTGCTGCACCCGGTACGCCTCGGCCTCGAAGGCGGCGGCAGCCGCGCGTCCTTGAGCTACAGCGGTGTCGGGCAGCTGCTGCAGTCCGAGGTTGTGGCGCTCGCCGGCGACCAGCCGTGCGTGCTGGCCGCGGCGTGCGTACTGCACGGCATGGACCAGCTCGTGCGTGAGATAGCCGTCGACCTCGCGGTCTGTTCGAGTGGCCAGGACCGCGCTGTCGAGGAGGATGCGGACAGTGCCGTCCGGCGCAGCGACGGTCACAGCCGCCGCATCGCGGGCCTCACGGTAGGTCGTCCAGTGGTACCAGGCTCGGGCCCGGAGCGTGGCGCCCGCGCTGTTGGCGGCGACGTGCAGCCAGGCGAGGCCGGACCGGGTGGTGAGGGTGACCGTCGTGGGCGGCAGGTCCTCGCCCAAGTATCGGGTGACGGTGGCCGCGCAGGCGGAGGCCCGGGCAGGGAGTTCGGCCCGGAGCCGCCGGTGCCGCCATGGCAGCACCGCCATGTTCACCACCACCATGCCGTCACTCCCCCGCGGCGGTGCGCTCAGGCACCATGCGCACGACCCGGCCGTCGGCGAGGGTGACGATCAGCGGCGCGCCCCGCTCCGCGGCCTGCGTCACCGCCCACGCGATGTCCTTGTTGCTGTCGCTCCCCCAGTCGACCTCGATCGGCTCCCGGTCGGTGTTCCCCGGTGCGGGGATGCCGGCGGCCGCGAGGAAGCGCTGCGCCGCGGTGAACGCGGTACGCACCCGGTCCGGCCCGGCCTGCGTGCTGTCACGCAGGGACTCAGCGAGTGCGTGCGGGTCGTTCACGTAGTCGGGCAGCTGCGGCGTCAGGATCTGCGGGGCCAGAACAACGGGATGGGCGGTGGTCAGGTGCTGCACGGCGCGGGCGATGACGGCCTGTTGGTGACTCTTGCTCGGTAACGCCTCGGGATCGCGGCGCTCGGTCATGGGCTGGACTCCTGTTTTCGTCAGGCGGGACGTGGGCTGGCGCCGCGGTTCTTGGAGGGATGGCGGCCGCCGGCTGTTCTTCGGGTGGGCGTTAAGGGCTGGGCAGGCCAGCAGGGTCGGTCTGCAGCGCGGGCGCTCCGGCGACTGCCGTGCCCATGTCCTCGGCACGGAACCGCTCGACAGCCGCCCGGAACGCGGGCAAGTGCGGCTCTTCGAGGAAGTAGCCACCCGTCTTCGACCACCCCTTGGTCGGGTGGGGCGGCGTGGGGCTGAGCGGATGCGGAATGCTCGCCGACCAGTGCCCTTCCCTGGCCCCGCGGGTGATGGTCTTGCTGATGGCTGCCGTTGGGCCGTGAAGAGCGTTCTCACCGTGCGTGGCGCGGAAGTCGGAGCCGTCCACCCACCCGTTGCCGTCGACGGCGGCGAGAAGGAGGTTGATGGCGCGCGCGTTGCTCATGCGGAGCAGACGGTAGGCGCGCTCTGCTGTCCACTTGTTGTCCGGCGGTTCACTGGAGACCGTGACGCCCTCAGCCGACGCGAACAGCGCGATGACCTCGCGCGCGAAGGCTTCCGAGGCTCCCTTCATGGTGATCGTGAGATCCACTCGCAAGCCCTCCAAGAAATGGTCAGTGATTGACCATTGATTGAACCAACACTGACATGGTCTCATGTGAGCACCTGTCAATCAATGGCAGTTTGGACGTCAATGACTGGTCAATCCTGAGGTGGGAGACGCGCGTGCCCGCGTAAACCCCCTCTGAGCTGCACCGCGTCGCGGAGCTGGTACTTCAGAGAGTCGGAGTATCACTCAAAGTAGCGAACTTCATGCACTTCAGCCACGTATAGTTACCTCTGTCACCGCCTCAACCCAGAGGCTGAGACAAGGCGTTACCCCGTTCATAGACGCAGAAGGAGCCCGGTCGACCAGTCCGCGGGCTGTGACCCCTCGGGCTGTACGGGCTCCCCTGCGCAGCGAAGCAACCCACCTATCAGGCCGAAAGGTCGTGCTCACGCATGCCAAGAAACCAGTCTAGGACGCGTCGCCGCAGGCGGTCGGACGCCCCACCACGGACGCAGGCTCGTCCAGACCCGTGTGCGCACGAGGACCATTGCCGCGCCGCGACACAAGGCTTCACCTTCGGAGTAGCGCGTGAGGTGGGTGCCCACCTGGTGCGATTCCTGAATGTGTGGCTGCGGCACTGGCACTGATCGAGCCCGTGTGCCTGGTCGGCCGGGCACACGGGCTACGCCCAAAGCAGCGCGCCGACCTGCCGCTCGCGCGGCTGCCGTGTCCGGACCGGGCGCTCCCGCTTGCATCTCGGCTAGCGTTCAGGGTGCTCGTTCTCGCCGGTGGAATGGTCGTGCTGATGCGCGTCGATGCTGGCTTGAAGCGCGGCCATCAGGTCGACGACGTCTTCGGGCGCCGGGGTAACTGCGGCGCCCTCCGGTACAGGTTCGCCCTCCAGCTTCGCAGTGACCAGCTTGGTCATGGCGTCCCGGTACCGATCTCGTAGGGCCGCCAAGTCGAAGTCCTGTGAGATTGCGTCCATCAGGGCCACGGCCATCTGGACCTCTTGTGGTCGCACGGTGACATCGGCCGGCGGCGCGACGCCCTCGGCGGGCCGCACCTCGTCCGGCCATCTGAGGACCTGGATCGCCAGCATGTCCTCGCGTGCCCGCAGCAGGGCCAGATGTTCGTGGTTGCCGCTGCGCAGCGTGATCTTTGTGACGGCGGCCTGGCCGGCTTCGCGCATGGCGTCGCGCAACAGGATGTATGGCTTGGCAGTGGCGGGATCGGGACTGAGCCAATAGCCCTTCCCGAGGCGCAGTGGATCCACGGTGGCCGCGTCGATGAACCCCACGACGTCGATCTGCTTGATCGATGGAAGGGGGAGCTGTGCGAGGTCGTCTTCGGTCAGCACGACGGTCCGGCCACGGGCATCGGTGTAGCCGCGGGCGATCTGCTGGTAGGGAACCTCCTGGCCGCAGACTTCGCAGGTGCGCCGTAGGCGAATGCGCCCAGAATCCGCGGCGTGGACCTGGTGCAGCGTCACACCTTGCTCCTCTACCGAGGAGTGGACGATGACGCTGATCGACACGAGGCCGAAGGTGATCGCGAGCCTGGCGATGGACGGCATGGATTCATCGCACCCGCCGTGACACTGCCCTGCATTCCGAGTAGACCCACATGGGGGCCGACGGCCGTAGCGCCAGGGCCGGAAACGCGAAGTGGGGCCGGCCTCCACCTGGAGGTCGACCCCACTTGAGACGGTGCAAGCACCTGCTGCCCGGCGGATCAGCCGCGGACGATGTTCTCCGCCTGGGGGCCCTTCTGTCCCTGGGTCACGTCGAAGGTGACGTGCTCGCCTTCCTGCAGCTCGCGGTAGCCGTTGCCGGCGATGTTGGAGTAGTGGGCGAAGACGTCCGGTCCGCCCCCGTCCTGTGCGATGAAGCCGAAGCCCTTCTCGGAGTTGAACCACTTCACGACGCCAGATGCCACTGTGTTCGTCCCTCACCTGCTGCTGGTGCCTGCGCACTCCGCGGTGCGCCGACAGGCCTCGTTGCTGGGCCCGGCCTTGCTTACCCGATGGTCTGCGCCTCGCGCTACTGCAGGCGTAACGGCCAGGCGTGTCGTGTCGCCCGCAGGAGCCTGAGCCCCCGCTGCGGTGGATGCCGCAGCAAGATCAAGAAAGAAGAGCGGTATCAGGCGCGTGCCGACTCTGTGGTCCCGATCCGCTGCTCAGGTCATGCAGCGCCATGTGTTCTCGGGCAGCAGGGAGTGCGCGGCGAAGGGAAGCCGGACCGAGTCTCCGGGCTTGACGACTGTCTTCTTGCCCTCGTAATCGGTCTTGGACCACAGACACCAATCCTGCGTGGTCCGGTTATCAGCTTGGTAGCCGCCGCCGGGAAGACCGACCCGGCCCGTGTCGTCAGTGCCGGTGACGAACGACCCCATGGGTCCCCGGACGCCGTCTTGGTACAGGCAGAGGTGATCGGGAGTGCACGTGGCTGCGGCACTGTGCGTGGCTGATACGGGAATGAGGACCATGGCGGCTGCCGCGGCGAGGCCAATCCGGAGGAACTGCCTGGTGGGCATACTGGCGCACTCCTTCGCTGGACAGACTGACTGGTGCGTGCACCGATCATCGCGATCTTGGACATTCCGCGACAATCGCTCAAGAGAGGGAAAAGTCGCGGTCCGACGTGCGAGGTCCGTGTGTCTGCAACGGTGGGAGAGGGAAACGGGTGGGCCGAATACACGGAATCAGGCGAGGGCCGCGGGCGTGTTCCGCTCACAGCCGGGCTCGCGGCTAGCGTGGTGCGATGACCAGCGCAGATGACAGTGACGGCGTCGGGCCGTGGGTGACGGTGCGGCTACCCGATGGTCAGGACCTGCGCGCGATGGTCATGGAGCGACTGCAGGAGCACGACGGTTCCTGGTGGTACCGAGTCGCGGCGACATTGATCGAGAAGAGCGACGTCCATGGCGTCATGAAGCCGCTGCCCTCCCCGATCGAGTTCTGGGCGCCGGCTGAGGCGTGCACTCCGGTCGAAGGGGAGGACTACACACAGGTCCGTACCACCCGGGCCGGGCACGTAGCGCAGTGGATTGTCGAGCGTCGCACCCAAGTCCCGGGCCAGGAAGGACCCCTTCTGGTGGTGCACCGGGGGGACTGCGGCAGCATCCGCGGTGGCCGGGAGGACGCCACGGCCGAGCAGGCCTGGCACGTGCTGCAGCGTCCCGACGCCGGGCAGTGCCCGGTCTGCCGACCGGAGCGTGCACTGATCGTGGCCCTGCAGTAAGTAGCCCAGAAGTGCATCATTCGAGGTGGCAGCCGCAGGGTGGCAGCCGCAGGATCGAAGCCCGACCTCATGGCCATGGGCCGTCGGAGCGCGGCGGGGCCTTGTCGTACCCGGGTGCGAGAGTGTGCGGGTGGAGAACTTCAAGGTGCAGTGGGACGGGCCGGGCGGCACTCGCGTCACGTCGGTGGTGCCGTACGGGGCCAACGCCGCCGAGGACCGAAAAACGGCTCTGGAGGCGGAGGGCAAATCGAACGTCAGCGTGGTGGCGGTCCCGATCTTTTCGAAGCGCTCGGGGTGAGACCACGACGCGCTTGAGACCTGCGCCCTGATCTGATCGCGGTCGTGGAGCAAGGGGAAGACGGAGGGGGCTGACCGGCATCTGCCGGTCAGCCCCCTTGTGACTGAGCACTTCAGTTGGCGAGGCGTCCGCGTGTTCCGTGAGGCAGTGCGTAGAGCAGGTTGGCTTGAGTGTGCAGCAGTTGGCCTGGATACTCGGGCCTGGATCATACGTGACCGGGGGCGGGTGCAGGCGTGGCGGATGACAACGGCGATCAGAGCCGAGTGAGTTCCAGTGAAGGATTACCACTGCTCTGGGCCATTATCGGGTTTGTGGTCGGTGGCGTTCTGGCCTTCAAGGTGCTGTCCGCAATGGGCGTATGGGGCAAGCCACTCTCAATAGTGGAGGGCCTGATCTGCGTGGTCCTCTTTCTTGGCCCTTTCGCCGCAATCATGATTATCTCAGAGCATCTATGGGATGACGTAAAGGCCGGGAAAAGTACTAATGCTACATATTGGACAACGATGGTAGGGATCTCCGTCGCTGCACTCGCACTCGTGGGCGTCACGAGCATCGACGACCTTATTGGCCTGGCCAAGTAGGGGGGGTACCACGGACCCGGCACATGACACCGAAGGTCGTGACGGAGCCGTCGATTCGTACGCCGCCCAACCAACAGCACCCCTCCACTCGCCAAATCACACACTCACTCGCCAACTGAAGCGCTCAGTCACACCCCTCCATGCTGTTGCGGTCAGTCCTGGGTCTTCCAGCCCCGGATCTCCAGGTGAGTCAGCTGGGAGCCGGGCTTGAGGCGACCGGTCTCCACCAGCCAACCGACGATGGCGGCCGTGACATCACCGCCGGCGCGGTCGACTCGGTTCTTGAACTCCTGGGCGTCGAATCCGCCCGGGCCCTGGCCGGCGCCCAGGCTTTTGCCGTAGGCGCGTTCCTCGCTGCCGTCGCGGCGTTGGACGACGTTGCGGCGCAGGCCGGGTGAGTCGTCGCGGCGGCCAGCGTCCATGGTGAAGGCGCCCTTGCGGGCCCGGACGGTGAAGGCGAGGTTCCCTCCGACGGCTGCGGTGTGGGCGATCACCTTGGCCAGGCGGGAGCCGCCGGACGCCAGGTGCTGCTTTCCGGCCCGGGCCATGGCGGAGTGTCCCGGGGTCTCGGTGATGTCCTTGGTTCGCACGCGCGCTTTGCCGCCGACGCGTTCGCCGGGCAGCGGGCGGGCGGTACGGCGGGTGATGTCGCGGCCGGCGATCGCCTTGAGCTGCTGGACGTCCGTGATGCCGTCGGCCTGCACGGATTGGACGACGTGCCGCAGGGCGGTCTCGAAGGAGGCGCCTTTGCCCTTGGTGAAGAACTGCGAGACCAGCGAGCTATCCCGGCCGATGATGTCGGCGACGTCCTTCTTGGTGAGGCCGGCGTCCATCAGCTCCTGGGTGAGGCGTGCAGCCTCGTTCTGCTGGGGGGTGCCCCGGCGGCCGCCACCACGGCCGCCGGTTCCCCGTCGCCTGCGAGGGGTCACCGGGTCCCCTCAGCCTGCGCCTTGGCCAGGTGCTCGCGGCCGGTGTCCCGCAGCGCCATCAGCTCGGTGAGGTTGGCTGGCGCGGACAGCGGGCCGGGCAGGTGGCCCTTGAGGAGGTAGTCGCCGGGCTGCTCGTGATACGGCCAGTCGACCCCGGCGGTGGTGTAGATGGCGTCGGTCCGGAAGGCCACGATCGAGCCGGGCGGCAGGTGCAGGGCACCAACCGAGACGTTGTCCTCACGCATCTTCGTGGACAGCAGCGCCGCGCGGGCACCGGACCACACCCCGGCCGCCCACTCCGGGTGGGCGTAGGGGTCGGAGGAGTACGTCGCACGTCGCCAGGTGATGGTCTCGCCGTCGGTAGCGATGATCTCCGCGCCGGTCGGGACCTTCTGCGGTTCGTTGACCGAGACGGTGCCGGTGGTGGTGCGGGGGCGCTGAGCGAACGCGCCGACGCCGTAGAGCAGGATCGCCCGCACGCCGCGCGAGGCGAGGTGGCAGGCCAGGCGCTGGTGCTCGTCTCCGTGAAGCGAAGCGATCGCGCGCAGCCGGGTCCAGGCGGTTTTGAGTTTGTTCGCCCAGTCCCGCAGCGGGGACCCCGATTCCCACACCAGGCCGTCGAGGATCTCGATCCGCCACGGCGAGAGGTGGTTGCGCAGTGCGAGGTTGACCTCCGCTCCCCCGGCCCAGGTCACGAAACTCCTGCCAGGTTCGTTCGGGTAGGCCCAGGCGGCGTCGCCGGTGACGGGTGCCGGCAGCAGGCCGACGTGGCGCCAGCCTTCGGGCACTGTCACCCTGATCTGCCAGTGCGAGGGCTTGTACAGGGCGCTGATCTGCTCCTTCTCCGACCAGGCTCGGAAGGTGGCGGCGCTGACCCGCTGTGGGGCGCCCACTCCCCCGGTCCAGGTGTGCTTTGCGTAGGCGAAGGTGCGGTCCAGCTCCACCAGGCGGGGCAGCTGCTC
This sequence comes from Streptomyces sp. NPDC059718, assembly GCF_042733315.1. Taxonomy (NCBI): domain Bacteria; kingdom Bacillati; phylum Actinomycetota; class Actinomycetes; order Kitasatosporales; family Streptomycetaceae; genus Streptomyces; species Streptomyces sp. NPDC059718. The sequence goes on along the minus strand of NZ_JBHWGA010000065.1, from coordinate 19,775 downwards.
CGGGACGCGGGGCGGGGTGATGAGCTCGGTGCGGCCCTGCCCGGCGGTGGCGTGCAGCAGCGCACGGATCTCGGTCGACATCACCGGGTAGCCGTCGGCCCACCTGGCACCCGTCTTGGTGGGAATGGTCCGCGACCACAGGTCACGGCCGGTCCTGGCGGGATTGCCGAGCAGGACCACGTCCGGCCACTGCTCCTTCAGCGCCTTCCACAGCTGCACGAACGCGTCACGGACGACGGCGGGATCGGCGCCCTCGACATCGAACCAGGTCCCGATCGGGCAGATCTCCAGATGCCGCCCGCCCTGCTGCCACCGGCCGACCGGCAGCCGCTCGTGCACATAGTGCCCGGCGAGCTTGTCTTTCGCCTTCGCCTGTCCCCCACCGGACGCCTCGCTCCATCCGGGCGTGGGCGCCGTCAGCCAGGCCACGACCGCGTCCGTCAGGTGCGGGTAGCGGTCCGCGTCCCGGTGCCACGGGTCACCCGCGGTGATGTAGACCCGCTCTACCGACTCCGGCAGCACCGCGGACAGCGCGGTGAGGAGGTCAGCGGCGCTCCGCGAACCAAGGTCGATCCGGGTGGAGTTGCTCTTGTGGACCAGTACGCCGCTCTCGGCGTCGAGGAAAGCGGTGTCCCAGCTGTTCTGGGTGAACCGAGGGCGCTGCGAGACCACCCGCGGCTGGACGGCTGCCCAGGCGTAACCTCGCTCGCCTGCCGGGATGGATGGCAGTTCCCGGTCCGCTCCCGGCGTCTGAGCCGCCGGGAGCGCGGCTTGCTCGGCGGGTCCGGCATCCGGCGTGGGTGCCGACGGCGCCGCGGCATCCTCTTCCGCTACGGGTGCGGAATCCGCGAGGGCAACGTCTTCGCCAGCAGGGTGCAGGACCGGGGCGATAGCGCCAGGCGACTGCACGGCGGGCTGTGCCGGTGCGGCCTGCTCGGTGGGTGCGGCCGGTGAGGTGTCCGGAGCGAGAGCGGGCACCAGGAACACGACGTCGCTGATCGTCAGCCCGGCTGCCGGGGCGATCCGGTCGGCCTTGGCCTTGTCGTGACCGCCCAGCGCGACAATCTGCGCGTCCCGCTGCTTCTGTAGCTTCTCCAGCTCACGCAGGAGCGGCGCGAGTTCCCGCTCCACCTCGCGGATCTCGTCACGGGTCGCACGCAGCTCGGTGAGGCCCTTCTTGTAGGCCTCGGCATCCATCTTTCCGCTCACTCTGGCCCCTCCCCCGCGTTCGCGGACTCCCCCGGGCCTTCCGCGTCCGTCGCGTGCTGGCTGATGTACTTCCGGACGGCAGGTCCGGGAGTCCCCAGCACCCTGCCGACCGCTGCGGCGTTCCCCAGGGCTGCGATCCCGGCCTGGAGCGCGGCTGCGCGACGCTGACGCGATGCAGTGAGCTGCGCGATCAGGTCCTTTTGAAGCGCCGCTTCTTCTCTGGCGACGTCGATCCAGTCCAGCGATGCCTGCTCGATGACAACCCCCAAGGTCAACGTCCACGGGGCAGAGGAGTTGCCCCATGCCTACTAGTGTACCCGCTTGGCGCACTCAGTGGCCCCATTAGAGACGCTGAGTGTACCCATCAGGAACACGGGTTAGCGGTGCCAAGCGGCGCGGCATGTGGCAACTGAAAATCGAACAGACGTACAGTGCGCCCGTGAGCACCAAGTACGACTTCCCTCCTGATGTGACTGGTCGCGATAGATGACACCTGGTCGAGGTGGATGACACCGGCGCCTCGTCGGCACGGCCTCGGGATGCGCGGGGCCGTTGACCGGCAGACACCTTGGTACCGGTGACAGATGGGCCGACCAACGCGAGCAAGTGCCAACAACGATGACCAAACGGTGCCATCTACCGCGACCAGTCACAGGCGTACGCCGATGGCCCATGCCGCGTCTTTGGTGGTCGTCAGCCGTACAGCCACTGCTCCCAGGCTTTGCGGCCGGTCAAGGCGGTGGCGGGGATGCCTAGTTCGGTCAGTACGCCGGGGTACACGCGCTCGTAGGCCGTGTTGTAGGCGCTGGCGAGGGCGGCGTCGCCGAGTAGCCACGGCGCGAGGGCGTGGTCGAGGTCGAGCACGGCGAAGGCGCCTTCGTAGCGGATGCGGCCGTGGAGGAAGCCGCGCTCGAGCAGGGTGTGCCAGCCACGCCCGACGCGCTCGACCTCGGTCATGCCCTTGGCGGTGTCGATGACGGAAGCGACGTCGAACCGGCGGGGTGGGATGCGGGCATAGAGCTTCGCGATCATCCAGGGCAGGCCCAAGATCCGAAAAAGGTGTGTGCGATGGGCGCCGCCCGTGGAGACGTTGTAGAGCGGTCCGGCCGGTCCGTTGATGACGCTGAGGGAGATTGCTGGTTCCTCAGCAAGGTGGTAGCGGAGGAACGTGGCGAGCCGCTCGGGGTTGGTGGTGAGCAGTTCGCGGGTGGCGCGGGGTATCCAGCTGGGGCCGCGAGACGCCTCGGACCGGTCGAAGTCGCCCCAGACCTCGTCGATGGCGTGCACGATGGCGTCGGTACGCACCCAGGCGGCGCTCTCGCTGGCTGCCCAGTCATGCTCCCGCTGGCGGTTGTAGAGGTTGAAATGCGGCGACTGCGGCGCACTGGCCTGGAGCTGGGTGGTGGCCGCGCGCACCCGATCGCTGATCTCGTGCTCGGGCCAGGCCCGCTGGAGTTGGGTGATGGCGGCGACGGTGGCGTCGAGCGCGGCGCGGTCGGTATCGAAGGCGCGCAGGACATCCACCCGATCGATGCCGGGTGGGTCACTGCCCGCGGCGGGGGCTTCTGGCCGTTCGCCATGCAAGGTCAGGGTGATCTGTGGGCGGTGGCGGCTGGTGGCCTCGAACGACTGCAGGGCTTGCTCGGTGGCGTCGGGGGTGGCGCTCCAGCCGCGTACACAAAGACCGTCGTCGCGGTGCGCGGTCAGGGTGCCGTCGCTGTGCCACGTTGCTGCCCAGGTGCCGCCCTGCCGGTCGAGGTGCACGGGCCGGCGCGCGAGGTCGGCTTCAAGTCGCTGAAGGTCGCCGCGGCGCCGGGCACGGGCGAGCAGGCTCGGCGCGGGGCGCAGCACACACGCCAGGAGTTCTTCGTCGAGCGGATACTCTGCGCGCTCGCTGTGCCATTCGTGCAGGAGGTCTCGTGCCTGGGTGATGCGGTGTGCGGCCTGCTGGGCTGCGTCGCGAAGTTCGTCGCCGTCGAGGTGGTCCTCGACGGCGGCCGCCGCATGCTGGCCGGCCGCGGCCACCACCTGGTCCCACAGGTACAGCTCGTCGGCGGCCTGGTGCCACAGGTAGCCCTCGCGGGCGGACGTGTCCGACTCCTGGGCCGTGGTTAGGGATCGTACGATCTGGGCGCGTTCGGCGGGCGGCTGGCCGCGACCGCGGCATACGGCGAACTGCAGCAGGATCGAGGTGAGGCGGCGGGCGAGGTGCGTGGGCCGGGGGCGGCCGTCCTTCGTGGTGCACGTCTTCATGCGCGAAGCCGCGCACGTGGGGCATGTCCAGTCCAGTGCGTCCCAGTCGGCCGCCACGCATCGGTCCTCTCGTCGGCGATTAGGTCAGCCACCCCTGCGATGGGGATGGTTGCAGTGTGACAGCGGGGACTGACACGGGAGCGCGAATATGCCGCGCTCGGCCGTTCGTGACTGGTCGAGGTGGATGACACCGGCGCCTCGTCGGCACGGCCTCGGGATGCGCGAGGCCGTTGACCGGCAGACACCCTGGTCCCGGTGACAGATGGGCCGACCAACGCGAGCGAGTGCCAACAATAATGACCAAACGGTGCCATCTATCGCGACCGCCACGGCGCATCGTGCCTGTCCGGCAGGCTCCGCCAGTGCCATCCACCTCGACCAGTCACACCTGAACTGATCGACGCTGAGCGGCAGCTGGTCCAAGCCCGTAAGGACCTGGCAGCCACATACGCCAAGCTGCCCCGATACACCGATGAGTGGAGCGAGCAGGACACGGCCCGCGTCGCGGAACTCCAGGAGCTACAGCGCACCCTGGCCGAGAAGATCCAGAGCCACGAACATTGGTCGACGTACGCCCGGGAGGACCTCGTGGAAGCACGAATGGCTCTCAAGCGCGCAGGGAAGACGGAGCCTTCGACGACCTGATCCGGTGCGGCAACGCCCAACCTGGCCACACCGTCCTCACCGACACGAGCCTTGCCGGCCACTCCCCTGGCAGGCGGTCCCAGGAGAAAGAGCTTCTTATGAACGACTCGCTGTTCTCGAGCCCTGAGCAGGAGACCCCGGCACGGGCGCTGGGCCCCGCCCCAGCCCTGGACCCGTTCCGCGTCCCGAACCAAGCCAGTGCCCCCGAAGACGCGCAGGCCTCTGTGCCCGGGTCACCCGGCGGTCACTCCCCCGCCGAACGCTGATGCCATGAGCGACGACGGGGACCAGGACCTGGTCGTGTACGCGCGGCTCCACCCCAACCTGGCCACCGCGCCCGGACTTCATGACCAGCTGGTCAGCCTGGCCTTCCAGCTAACCGACACCGTTGAAGCCCGGCCGCCGGCTGGCCTCTACCTTCATCTCGGGGCTCTGGCCGCTCGTGGCGAACCTCCACAGCTCGTCACCGGCATTCTGCATATGTACGCGCGCGACAAGCTCGGACTCTATGTCTCCTATGGTCGAGCACGTAACCCGCTGCTGGCCCGTCTCGCTGCCACGACTGCGCGTCCCTTGGGCGGTATCCGACACCTCACCAGAGATGAGGTCGGCGACTTCCTCAACGTGCTGGCGACCGAGGCGCTACCTGTAGTCGGACGGGACCGCGCCCAACAGCTTCGCAGGTGCGGCATCCCCACTGCAGCCCAGCTTGCGGCCGCGGCCCCCGAGCGCGTACGGAGCATCCTCGGCGATGCCACCGTACTCGCCCAGGAACAGGCCCGCGGCTGGGACCCTCGCCCGCTCCTGCCGACCACTCCCCCAGCGCTTACTGAGTACAAACTGGTCGCTGGTCGAGCCGCCTTGGACAAAATTTGGAACAGGCTGGCAACGAGCCGATGGAGGGCAGCGCACAGGCGCCGTCCGCACACTCGGGTGCTCGCACCAGCATCATTGCCAGGGTTCGGTTGGAGTGCCATCCGGATTCAGCCCGTAGGGCCAAAGGCTCTTGAGTGAGATCCCCCCTGGCAGGGGTGTCATCAAGGGCGTGCATCCCGCGTCGGCGGCCCGCTGGAGCACGGCCTCGGCGCCCGCCAGGTCACCAGCCTGCTCCCGGCGCTGAGCCAAAAGACAAAGGGCGAAGGTGTAGCCAGCGTCGGCAGCTCGCTGGAAGAGAGCTTCGGCGCCCTCACGGTCACCGGCCTCCTCCCGTGCCGCCGCCAATCGCCGCAGGGCGATGTAGTCGCCGGCGTCGGCGGCTTGCTGGAAGAGAGCTTCGGCGCCCTCACGGTCACCGGCCTCCTCCCGTGCCGCCGCCAGCCACCGGAAGGCGAAGGTCAGGCCAGCGTTGGCAGCTCGCTGGACGAGGGCTTCGGCGCCCTCCAGGTCACCGGCCTCCTTCCGCATCACGGCCAATCGCCGAAGGGTGTAGTCGTCGCCGGCGTCTGCGGCTTGCTGGAACAAGGCTTCGGCGCCCGCTTGGTCACCAGCCTCCTCCCGCCATTGGCCCAGCCACCGCAGGGCATCCGCATCGCTTGCGGCAGCGGCCCGCTCGGCGGCCTGCTGGAACAGGACTTCGGCGCCCGCTTGGTCACCCGTCTCCTTCCGCCACAGGGCCCGCAGACCGAGGGCGTAGCTGTCGCCCGCGTCAGCAGCCTGCTGTAGCAAGGATTCGGCGCCCGCTTGGTCACCCGCTTCCTTCCGCCACTGGGCCACCAGTTCGAGCACAAAGCCTTCGCCCGCGTCAGCGGCCCGCCGCAGCAGGGCTTCAGCGCCAGCTCGGTCACCCGCTTCGTTCCGTCGTCCAGCCAACCTTCGTAGGGCGACGCCGTCGCCTGCGTCAGCGGCCTGCTGGAACAGGACTTCGGCGCCCGCTTGGTCACCCGTCTCCTCCCGCAGCTCGGCCAACCACCGCAAGGCGTTCGCGTCGCCAGTGGCAGCCGCGCGTTGGAACAGGGCTTGGGCCCACTGCAGCCGGTGCCTGTCGTCGGCTGCTTGACCGAGGCTGCGGAGGTCGTCAGGACGGGTGAGGTGAGTGTAGGCCGAGTTCCAGAAGGATCCGGGCGGGCAGCAACGGTGGCGAGTATTGCGGCCTTGTTGTTCTAGATAGTCGGACAGCCGGAACGCTGGGCCTGAAAAGGTCTCCCCTGAACTCGCAGGAGTCAGGCCTGGCGGTCGGTGCGTAGGGCGGCGGTGGGTTCGACGCAGGGGGGCTTGTTTACCGTGGACAGGTCTCGCGAGCTCCGCGAATGCCGCTTCCGCCCAATCTTGGGTGAGCTGATCAAAGTCGGCGTCAGTGAGGTAGTCAATCGCCGCATCGGTGAGGAAGGCCTGCGGCAGGTTGAGGCCGACCCCCAAGCGGCGGGCGTCCATCGCCGCTTCCAGAATTGCTCTGGCCGCGGGAGTCCCGCGATGGTAGCTGGCCAGGAGTTCCGGGGCTCCGGCGAGGTCTTGGGCGAGGCGGCCGTGTTCGCGGGCACGGGTGAGGGCGTCGGCCAGCAGGTCGTCGCCGTCTTCTGCGAATTTGGCTGCCACCTCGAGGGCTCGAGCGCTGAAGGTGTCCGGGACGCTGTGGGTCCGGCCAGCGAGGAGTTCTCGGACGCGGCTGTGATGGTCGGGCTGATCAAACGGCGGGCGGGCGGTGTACGCACTGGCGTACTCGGGCCAGAGCGTGCCCAGGACCAGGACCGGACCTCGTTGGCGGTCGGTAAGCAAGCTATGAAGGGCAGCGGCGACGTGTTCTCCTGCGCCTGGCTCGCCGAGATAGTGCTGGGTCTCGTTCAGCCACACCACGGTACGCGGCTGAACGCGGTGCAGTTCCTCAAGCGCTGCCTGAGCTCTGGTCGGGTCGAAGGGGTGCCACAGTCGCCACCCCATTTCACTGAGTGGTTGTACGGCTTCCCAGCATGCCCGCGTCTTTCCTGTCGATGAGGACCCGACCAGGACAACCATCCGACTGTGCCCCGCCGCGACATTCTCTACGGCGGTGGCGAGGACCTGGTCGTGGTCACGGGTGACGTAACCGGGGAGGTCGCGGCGCTCCCCCACCCCTGCTATGCGACCCCCATCGATGATGCCAGCGGGGTGGACCTCCAGATCGTGTGGATCCCAATCACGGATCGGCCGGCCCGGCCCGGCCGAGTCTGTCCCTGCCCGGACAGCAGTCTTCGAGGCCGCCGTTTTCCCCCGCAACCTCACCATGGCGTCGGCATCCAGACTCAGAGCCCGGGCCAGCTTCCGTACCGTGTGTTCGGACGGTGTCGCCTCACCGTCCTTGAGCGCGTTGTACACCGTTGTGCGGCTGAGGCCAGCCAGCCCTGCGAGGACCGACAGCTCCAAGCCCTTTCGGCTCTGACTGTCGCGAAGCCGCTGGCGCAGCTCCGCGAGTGCCGGGTTGTTCTCGTGTGGCTCGCCATGCATCTGGGCGCGCTCCCGGGACTCTTCGGTGTTCATCAAGTTCAATCATTCCGGCAGTGAACGTTGACGCACACCGAATCGGCGACCTTCGACCACGTCAACGTCCCATTCATTGCACACCGGGAGCCTGCCGTGTCGGTCGCCGTCGTTCTGCTCACCATCGCCTTCGTGCTCGTCGTGGCTGCACTGGCGGCCGGGGCTGCGGGTAAACTCGCGCGCCTCGACGGCGCCACGTACCCCACCGCTCTCAAGCACGCCGCGATCACGTTCACTGCGGTCCTCACCCTGGCTGCCGCCATGACTGCGGCCCTCGGTGAACTGTTCACGTGAGGGTCGCAAGACCTGTGCATTGTGCCTCTGACCTGCGATGCGCATTCAGGGGACAGCCAGTGCCCACTACAGGCTGTGGCATGTCCGGGTTCGCCAGGTGGTGGCAGTTGCGCAGTGCCAATTCCTCGACCCGCGCCATGCCGCGCCTCATCTGGCAGGTGACGCGGGAAGGGTCAGTGCTCTCGCTGTGGCTCGCAGCATCGCGAGTGACGTGGTGTTGGGAGGCGCCGTGCTGCTGAGTCAGCTTCAGTGGGGTCCGCTGCGGGTCCTCCAGGGGAGCTGCGAGCCGGCCATGTCGGACAGTGGTGCCGTGGTGACTTTGCTGGCGCGCTGCCGGTCTCGTGCGATCCGGAGGTCCGTGAGGTTGTAGGTGCCTGCGGGTGAGCCCAGCGGTACGAGTTCGTAGGTGTCTTCTGGTGCTGGCACGCTCACTTTGTCTGGCACTGCCACTCCCCCGGTTCTACGGCTGTGGCACGGTTCTACCGGCAGACCGACTGGTTTGCCAGAGAAACGCCAAAAATCATCAAGACGTCGCTATAGCCCCGTTTTGCCATCGCTGGCGCTCCTGTGGAGAGGCGTTTCTGTCAGAAACCCGTAGCGGCAACGTGCGCTTGGCGGAGCAATCCCCGATCGGTTCGGAGAATCCCGCTATCGTTCCTTGGTAGTAGCCACGACAGATGGAGGTCCAATGCCACGCGGCAGGCCGGGTGCTTCGAGCAACGCGCCGAAGGATTCCGCACCCGTTGCTCTCAAAGAGCAGCCCCTGGTTGCACGGGGCGGTGGGCGCGAGGTCCCTATCGACAAGGTCACTCCGAACCCTCGCAACCTTCGTGGGGACGACCTCTGGGACACGCCGGAGGAGAAAGCGGAGATGGTCGCCTCCATCACGGAGGTCGGTCTCATCCAGGCGCTGGTCGTTGCGTCGCGTGAGGCGTTCCTGGAGCGCTTCCCCGAGTATGGGGAGACGATCGGCTCGGCGCGGTACGTCGTCATGGCTGGCCACCGGCGTCTGGGCGCGGCCCTTGCCGCGGGTCTCGAGACCATCCGGATCGATGTTCAGGACGATCTGGTGGCCAGGCTGAACCTGGTCATGCTGGAGGAGAACCTCAAGCGCAAGGGGCTCGACACCTTCCAGGAAGGTGAGGGCTACCGTCGATCCAACACCGAGGACGGTCTCAGCTATCAGGAGATCGCAGCGTCGACTGGCCGAAGCAAGGCGCACATCACCAAGCGGGTGAAGCTGCTGGAGCTGCCCGAGAGCGCTCGTGTGATCGTTCGCAGCAAGCGCGTCAGCATCGACAACGCGTACAACCTGCTGATCGCCCTCGGGTCGGGCGACGAGAAGCTCTTTGCTGATGCCTGCGAGTTGTTGGCGGCTGGTGGCCTGGATGCCAAGGGGGCTGCAAATCAGGTCCTGGCGGGTGGCACAGCCAAGGGCCGTGCTGTGCCGCAGGTGGCCATCGGCGGCAGCGTCGCAGGTGACGCGCAGGGTGGGGTGGTTCTGACAGAAACCACGACCGCTGTCGGTGAGGGGGCTCCGGAAGCTGCAGGTGCGGGGATTCCCGGGGCCCGCACGGCTCCTGCCGTCAAGGCGAGTGCGTCAGCCGAGTCGTCCACGGCGAAGCCGTTGACGACTCCCCAAACGCAGGCCGATGCGAGCCAGAAGTCGGAGACCACTCCCCCGTCAGAGGACGCTGAGCGTGCAACGGCCAGTGCACAGCGAAACGAGGTGTGCGCCAAGCTGGTTGCCGGCTTCGACTCAGCCCAGACGGACCCCGCAACGGTCCGGATCGCCGCTGCGGTCCTGTCCAGTGCAAGCAAGAACGCACTCACACGCGCACACACGTGGATGCAGACCGCTGGCGCAGCGAACGCATCCGCGGTGGGCGCTGTTTCGTACCGGGACGCCGTGCTTCTCAACTCCGACGGTGTACTCACGGCTCACCTTGCCTACGCCGTGGCCCTGGCCGAAGACGAGCTCCGAGCTTCGGACCGTCGCCGACGGTGGGACCACCGCGACCTGGCACACGTGCGCCATCTCATCGATGCGGGCGCCTACGTGCCGACCGACTGGGAGAAGAGCCAGCTCTCCTGAGCTGAGAAATCACAAGCCCTGCTACCTCTAGGAAGACTTCCATGACCGATTCGGTCTTCACCCCGAGACGACCGCTGTACGCGCCGTCCCTGCCGCCGGTCTTTGCGAACATGAACCGTGCCGGTTCCGTCGGGAAGACCACCCACATGGTCACCATGTGGACTTTGGCAGTCCAGCGTGGCTACCGCGGCCTCATCATCGACGCTGACCTCCAGTCCGACGCCAGCTACTGGTTCGGCTACGACGGGGACCAGGTACCCGACGGCGTCGCGACGGTGCACGACGTCATGCTCGGTCGCGCCAAGCTCGCGGACGCCATGGTCCCCGCCCGGACCCGTGTCGCCGCCGGCGACGATGACGATGCCTTCGAGGAGATCCCCGGACTGTTCCTGGTGCGCGGTGACAAGGCCATGGCCCAGGCCGACGGCGAGCTGGTCCAGGACGACCAGGGCGCGCTGTGGCTGCAGAAGGCATTGAAGCGTGGGGTCGAGGAGGGAGAGTTCGATTTCGTCGGGCTCGACTGCCCAGCGTCTCTGGGACGACTCTCCGTTTCACTGCTGGTGGCCGCCACCGAGGTTACGGTGTGCATGAAACCCACACGCAAGGAACTGCGCGGCGCGCGTGCTCTCGCCGGCGAGATCGCCCAGGTTCGCGAGCGGTGGGAGGACTGGGACGGCACGCCTGAGGCCTCGATCTTCATCATGAACGAGGCCAAGGAACACGACAGCCAGGGCAAGTTCTACAAGGCCATCCAGGAAGAGGCCGCTGAGATGTTCGGCGACCGGATCATGCCGATGGTGAAGGGTTCCGTTCTTGTCCCTGAGGCATACGACGCGCAGGAGCCCCTGCCGTTCTGGGCACCGTCCTCGCCGCTGCTTACGACATACGGGCAGATCCTCGACCGCATCGGGTTCCCTGTTCGGAAGTAGCCGCGTTTCTGTCAGAAACCTCGCCGTCGCACGGCGAATGACGTGAGGCCCCAGTGGACCGGGTGAGTCATCCCGACCCTGCTGGGGTCTCACTGTTACCTAGCCTGGTCGATTGAGACAGGTCAGCTGGAGTTGTCCCGTCTCAGTGAAGTTTGACCGTTCTCACTGGAGCTTGACCGGTGCACTGCGTTCGCGGCTGTTGAGGCTGCGAGGGGCGGGGCGACGGTGGCTACACCTGCGCGGGCAACCGGTGATGAGGCCCCGCGTACCCTAGCTGGGCCTGACCTGCAGTGACTGCTACGCGTCGGGGGTGCCGTCCTCGGTCGTGATGTCGACGGCTGTCCCCTGTACGGCGGTCATGCCGAGAAGCCTCCCGAGGAATCAGCGGCGGGAGGCTGGTGCCATCGGGGCGGCATGCACGTCTCATGCTGCAGGCAAGATCCATACCTTCGTGACCGGCCTCGCGGCCTCACTCGAACCGCGCGGCGTCTCCCGCGCCGCGCCGTACGATCTCTGCCACGCCGCCGGAGAAGTCGACTACCGTCGTCGGCTCGGTGCCGCAGTCCCCGGAGTCGACCACGGCATCCACCACGTGATCGAGCCGATCCTTGATCGCCCAGCCCTGAGTCATCGGCTCCTCCTCGTCAGGCAGCAGCAGTGTGCTGGACAGCAGCGGCTCGCCCATTTCGGCCAGCAGCGCCTGGGTGACCACATGGTCCGGGATGCGCACACCCACGGTCTTCTTCTTCGGGTGCAGCAGCTTGCGCGGCACCTCACGGGTGGCCGGGAGGATGAAGGTGTAGCTGCCGGGCGTGGACGCCTTTACGGCCCGGAACACGTCGTTGTCCACCTGCACGAACTGGCCCAGCTGCGCGAAGTCCCGGCACATCAGAGTGAAGTGGTGTCGGTCGTCGAGGTGGCGGATCGCGCGGATTCGGTCCATGCCGTCCCTGCTGCCCAGCCGGCAGCCCAGCGCGTAACAGGAGTCGGTGGGGTATGCGATGAGTCCTCCCGACCGCAGCGCGTCGGCGACCTGGGCGATGCTGCGTGGCTGGGGATTCTCGGGGTGCACGTCGAAGTACTTCGCCATCTGCCGAGCTTATGCCGTACCGGGGTGCCGCACTCGCGGGGCCGCGCCCCGTCGTCGCAACTACCACTTCGGACACGGACAAGACCTGCCACCCACGCTCCTGGAAGCCGCAGCCAGCAGCTGTGTCAGGTGAAACTTCGATGAGACGAACAGCTCAGTCGTCAATCTTCGGTGAGACCGGTGCATCTTCGCTGGGACAGGACAAGAGTGACCGACTTCGTTGAGACGGACGCGCTCGTGCCGGTCTCGTCGTTTCTGACAGAAACAGAACCCCTGAGTCGCTCTGCCGACCTCGCGGCCGGGGTCATACGCGGCAGCGCATCGAGTTGGTGACAACTCGATAGTCGGCGATCATCGGGTTGGCCATCGACTCCTGGTAGACAACGACCACGCGGCCATATGGCCAGGTGAGGTTGGTCGTCAGCTCCTGATTCCCGTACGAGCAGCCAGCGAACATCACGCTACGGATGAGTTCGGTGTTGTCCCCGCCGTTCTCGGCGACTGTCAGGGACGGTCCGACGGTGACGAACATCGTCTGCGCTGGTTCGTTAAAGGTGACGTGAGCTCCCTCGGCGAGGCCCCATTCGGTGGTGAGGTAGTCGCGCAGGTCGCGGTTGATGTCGGCTGTTATGTCGTGCTCGTCGGTCGTCATGCCGTCATGAGCGTCGACCCACTCCTCGATCGTGGGTTGCCCGATGTCGGCGCGGGTGAAGGCAGGCCGTGGCGCCCTGGCCGAAAGGGTTGGTGTTGGTGAGGCGTCAACAGGGCTGACTGTGGCGGCGGCCAGGGGGCTCGGCGTCGAGGTTGTGACTGTGGTGTGCTGGCTCGAGGAATCGGCCGTGGGCGCCAGGCCGTGGCTTCTGTCGTCTCCCGGATTGAGAATGCGGTAGCTGCCGCCAGCGGCAGCGGCGAACACACACAGCCCCACGGCGGCGAGAAGCACAGTCCGGCGCCGGCTGCTGCGGCGCTGTTCCACGATCCAGGTCGAGTCGTCCAGCGTCGGCATGTCCCACTGAGCGGCGACCAGGTCAGCCACCAACGTGGGTGCTGCCCCTGCGACGGCAGCGGCAGGGTCCAGCACGTGGGTGGCCTCCGCGCTAAGGAGCTTTGTGCACTCCTCGACCAGCGTGGCAGCGGACGGACGCTCAGCGGGGTCTTTGGCCAATGCCCTGCCAACTAGGGGACGTAGGACATCCGGGATGTCGCCGAGATTCGGATCTTCGGACAGGACACGGAAGGCCACAACGTCGGGAGATCCTGACCCGAAGGGAAGCCGACCGGAGGCCGCGTAGGCGATGAGAGCTCCCCAGGCGAAGACATCACCCTCCGGGCCTGCGACGCCGGTGCGGTAGTGCTCAGGGCTGATCCACCCTGGGGTGCCTGTCATCACTCCTGTGCGGGTGACTGCCGTGCCGTCCAGTGTGTGGGCGATTCCGAAGTCCAGTACCCGCGGTCCATCTGGGGCGAGGATGACATTGCCGGGCTTGATGTCCCGGTGCACGACGCCGAAGCCGTGAACGGCCATGAGGGCAGCTGCTGTGCCGGCTGCAAAGGCGTACAGGCGGGCGCCGGTCAGCCGTCCGTGCGCGGTGACGTACTCACTGAGCGTCGGTCCCGGTACGTAGGCGGTGGCCAGCCATGGCTTGCCAGCTTCCGTATCGGCGTCCAACAGTGAGACTAGGCAGGGGCCCTGCACGCGGCGGGATAGTGCCACCTCACGGCGGAACCTTGCTCGGAATTCCGGGTCTCCGGCTTGGGCGGCGTGTACGACTTTCAGAGCGAGCCGCTCCCCACTGTTCGTGAGCGCGGCGTAGACCGTTCCCATGCCTCCCGATCCAAGGCGGCCGATGATCCGGTACACACCGATGCGGGAAGGGTCGCCGGATTGTGCTGGTTGTATCCGCGGCATGGACATGAGAGGCGCTCCGTGAAGTGGTCGCAGTCTGGCTGGGTGGCAGGGGAGATAGCAGTGTGCTCACAACGATGGAAGTCCTGAACGTTGTGAGCTCCCAGCCAGACCAGCGCAGGGCGTCACTCGGTGCGCAGTGGCACCCGGATTGCTGCCCTACCCGTGCGTCAGGACCCCCCCTTGGCACCAGCGCATCTTGCCACAAGCAACCCGCGCCACGTCAGCGATCGGACTCCCCTCGAGGACTCATCGGGCTGGCTGCGTGAGAGACGTCGGTGGTGGCGCAGTTGGCGGTCCGAGGCTGTTGCGATGCGCAGCGATGGCGCTCGGTTGCCGAGCTGCGCAGCGGTGTTCCGGTGAGGCCAGCTGTGCACCGACGGACGTCCGGATGGCCCACTGCAGTCATCAGCGCCGTCCCGATGCTCTGCCTCGTTTCTGGCAGAAACCGATGAGAAGCTTTGTCGACTGACGAAGACCGGTGAGCCAGTCGGTGTCCCGTCTCATCGGAGTTCGATCGATCTCACCAAACCGTGCAGAGATGCGTGTTCGTCTCAACGAACTTGACCTCGTTCACGGGCCTCGATGCCAAGGACAACCGCCAGGGAACCCGTCGCATCACGGACGTCGTTTCCAGCAATCGGCGACTTCGCCAGTCTCTGGATCCTCTGCGCACTCCCACCATGCGCCAGTAGGCGAAGGGGTGGGCGTTGATGTCCGCCATGAGGACGGGATGAGCTCACCGAGCAGACGGATGCCTCCGACAGCGGTCGACACCACCAGGATGCCCACCGCAACTCCAACCCAGCCACGCCATCCGAATCTCCCGTCATCCATGGTTCAGCATGCTCGCCGCGGCAAGTAGTGGCATGAAGGCGCTCGCCGGATCTTCGTAGGGGCCGGACAAGTGCGCGGCCGCGATGAGGTGGCCGATCAGTCCGGCGCTGCGATAGAGCACCACGCTGTTGTCCTCGTGCGTGGGCAAGTCAGCTGGCAGGTGGTGGATGCCTTGGCTGCTGAGCGCGCTGCTTATTTGGGCGCTAAGAGGCTCGCTTCCGCGGGACCGTGACGGGGCATGGATGTCGCGGAGTTGCCCCATGGTGAAGAGAGCAAGGCCGTGATTGGAGTCGAGTGCTCTGGCGATGACGTCGGCAGGTGCGGTCACGGGAGATCCCCCTGGCTCGTGGAGGACCATCATGACGTCTCAGATGCTTGTGGGAGCGGGGAATCGCGTTTGCGCAATCTGCGCCAGCTGAAGCGAAGAGTCTGCGCACCGGCTGCACACTAAGTGTCCGGTCACCTATGCGGGGCGCTGGCACCGGCGCGGCCGGGAAGCCTGGTTCTGGCGCACGGGTTTCTGCCAGAAACCGATGAGCCGCTTTGTCGACCTCGCGCCCGTTGGGGTGAGGGCTCGCGACAGCGCTCGGGGTTGGCTAGGCCAGGAGGCTGCCAACGGCCTGAAACGTCTCTGACCTGCGATGCGCAATGCACCAGGGTCCTTCCCCGCGGCCGCCGCCCGCTGATTGCGCAGCCCGCATGGTCCTCACTCTTCTGCGCATTCCTGGTCGGAGTAAGTGACGGAGCCGTCGTCGACGATGTCGACGCCGCCTGAGTCGCTGCAGTCTCCGCACGTCCACTCGGCGGACCAGGTGACGGGGCTCGCCTCTTCTGCGCATTCGTGATGGGAGTACGGGGCGGATTCGTCGTCCCAGGTGTCTTCACCGCTCGCGCCGCAGGCGGCGTGCTCCCATTCGCCTGCCCATTGGACTGCGGTCATCGTCGTGTACTCCTTGCGGGCGACGACCGCGTTCCGCGCAGTCGTGGGTCATCGGTGAGTTTCGTGAGCGTCGGCGCCGGCTGCGCATTGGGGCTCGTACGAGGTCAGGGGCGTCCCTGCGGCAAGGTACAGCGGATGGCGGGGAGTGCCATCGCGGTTCGTACCGAGGCACTGGATCGCGGCTCCCTGCTTGCGCAGCATCCGGGTAACGGTCGCGGCCCGGTCGTGGAGCTCGCTGTGGCGTTGGCCCCAGGCGGCGATGACGGTGTTGCCCAGCGGGACCAGTTCGGTGAGGGCGTTGTCGGCGGCTGGCCCGATCGGATCGGGGTGGGAGTGCAAGGCGCGCGGGTCGCGGCTGCGGAGCGCGAAGAGGTTGAGGATGACCATCCTGCCGAATCCGTGGCGTCGTGCGATGGCACGGCAGTTGCGCAGGGTCGCGTCGTCGTCGGTGGCGGTCCCGGTCGACGGGTTGAGCATCACGTACAGGGCTGTCGGGCCCGACCCCCAGCTCCGTGTGAGGGCGTAGCGGTAGGTGCCGGCGGAGTCCTGAACGGCGAGGTCGGCGGTGGTCGGATCGAGGGTCCCGTCTTCGTGGACGGTGAGCCGGTGGGTGGTGGCCCACTTGGTGATGGCGGCGTGCACGGGGCCTCCGGGTGGGGGAGGGGTTGCGGGTGGCGCCGGCCGAGGCTGCGGTGTTGCTCGCGGGCCCGGCCGGCGCCTCGGTGTCACGTGGGCTGGTCGGTGTTGGCGTCGCTGAGCTCGGCGAGGCGTGCTTCGAGGCTCGTGTAGATGTCCTCGTCGGTCAGGGCCCGGAACCAGGTGAAGCCGTCGGTCGGGTCCAGCTCGAGTTCCCGCAGGCCGTTCTCGACGATGCTGCGGGCCGTCGGGTCGGTGTCCAGGAGGTTCTTGATCTGGTGGAACCAGTCCCAGGTTGCGAGCTGGCCGGAGTGGTAGCGGCACAGGCCTTCAGCCTCGCCGCAGGCCCAGCACTCCTCGGCGTCGCGGTCGTAGGGAGCGACTTTCGGGAGCCTGCCGCTGCCGGCCCGGGTCAGAACCTCGTCGCTGGTCCGGGCCTGGAAGAAGTCCTGGACCCAGGTGTCGTCCAGGCCTCGCGTCACCTCGATGAGCGCGGCGGCGACGGCGGGCTGGTGCCGGGTGAGGTGGGCGAGCAGACCGCGGGCCTGGTCGACGGGGCCGTCGCCGGGACGGTAGGAGGCGAGGTAGAGGTCGTGCAGGCGGGTCCGGCGCTGCTCCCAGCTGCCGGTGTCGACGCCCAAGGTCTGGGCCTCGACCAGGGCCCGCTGGCTCTGGTCCAGTCCGGGGGAGTGGCGGCGGACGGCTACGGCGGCCTGTTCGGCGGCTTCGGGGTCGCTCGCGGCGAGTGCGGCAAATGCGGTGTCGCCTGCGGTGCAGATCCGGGCGTATTCCGGGTGGGGGGTGGTGTACGCGACGCGGAGCAGCGCGGCGCGCGTGTCGGTCAGGGCGGAGGTCGGGGCGGTGGGCGTCATGCGTTCTCCTGGTCGGGGTCGGCCGGGGTGGGGGAGTGGATGGGGTAGACGGCGGTGAAGCCTTCGCTCATCAGGTGGGGCAGGGATTCGGTGGCCAGGTGGTGCTGCCAGCGGACGGTGTCGTCGGGCACGCGCCGGGCGGGGGGCCGGAGGGCATTCCTGGCGAGGCAGGTGTCCAGGTCGGTCACGATCGGGACGGCGATCGCGGGTCGGCCGTGATCGCGGGCGAGGGCGATCAGGTCCTCGCGGTGGCCGGCTTCGACGGAGGTGTTGTCGACGACGGTGTAGAGCCCGCGGCGGAGCCGGGTGGACAGGATGAGGGTCTGGATGGTGACCGCGTCAGCGGTGGCGTCTTGGTTGCCGGCGTCGTCGGAGGCGAGAGCCCGGTAGTGGTCGAGGCTGGAGATCTGGGTGGGGGCGAAGGCTTTGGCAGCCCGGTGGGACTTGCCGGAGCCGGAGGCGCCGATGAGGACGACCAGACCGATGAAGCGGGTGGTCTCGAGATGGCGCCGCAGGGCGAGCGTGCCCGGGTCGGTACTGCTGTTGCCGGCGGGCGTCACGGGGTGTCCTGTGGGGGCTAGCCGGTGACCCGGATCGGCATGATCAGGGCCCAAGTGCTCGGCTCGGAGTCCTTGGCAGCGACCATGAGTGCGGGCTTGGTCGGCGTGGTCAGCCGGAGTTCGACCTGGTTGGCGTCAATGCAGTCGAGTCCGCTGAGCAGGTAGTCCGAGTTGAAGGCGATGGTCATGGGGTCGCCGGTCAGTTCGGCGTCGATACGGGCCGATCCCCGGCCGGTGTCGCGCGTGCCACCGCGGACAGTGATGGACCCGGAGGTGACGTCCAGCTTGAACTGCGAGGACTTGCCCTCCGCAACAAGGGCCACGCTGCGCACGGCGTCGCCGAACGACGCAGAGTCGATGGCGACCTTGCTGACGAAGTCGGTGGGGATGAGCCCGTCGTACGGGGCAGCTTGCCGTCGAGACAGCGACTGGTGGCGTGCACACCGTCGCTGGTGATGCCGATCGCTCCCGTCGAGGGCAGGGCGAGGGTGACCTGTCCGGTGCTGGGCAGGGACTTGGCGAGGTCCGTCAGCGATTTGGCGGGGACGATCAGCGGGCTGGTCGGGGCGTCGCTCATTGAACCGTTCCGGGTTCGGTAGGGACTCGATCATTTGAGAGGATCGAGTTATGGCACGTCCTTCCCAGTACCCGCTTGAGCTGCGCCGTCGTGCGGTGCGGATGGTCGCCGAGGTGCGGCCCGACTACGACACCGAGTGGGCCGCGATGAAAGCGGTCGCCCAGAAGCTGGGCATCGGCACGACCGAGACGCTGCGCAAGTGGGTCCGCCAGGACGAGATCGATGCCGGCACCCGGCCAGGGACGACAACGGAGGAGTCCGCGCAGGTCAAGGCGATGAAGAAGGAGATCGCCGAGCTGAAGCGGGCAAATGAGATCCTCAAGGCCGCGGCGAGTTTCTTCGCGGCCGAGCTCGACCGGCCACACACGCGCTCGTAGCGTTCATCGACGAGCACCGGGACCGCTTCGGCGGCGTCGAGCCGATCTGCCGTGTTCTGACCGACCACGACTGCAAGATCGCCCCGTCCACCTACTACGCCCACCACAAACGCCAGGCCACGCCTGCAGCCCGCACCCTGCGGGACACCGAACTGAAGATCCTTATCCAGGAGGCGTACGACGCCAACTACCGTGTCTACGGGGCCAGAAAGATCTGGCGGCACCTGAACCGCCAAGGCCATGATGTGGCCCGCTGCACCGTCGAACGACTCATGCGCGACCTCGGCATCACCGGCGCCGTCCGCGGAAAAAAGGTGATCACCACCATCTGCGATCCGTCCGCGCCCAGGGCGCCGGACCTGGTCGACCGTGACTTCGTCGCCGGCGCGCCGAACCGCTGCTGGGTCGCCGACTTCACGCACGTCGCGACGTTCTCCGGGGTTGTCTATGTCGCCTTCGTCGTGGATACCTTCTCCCGCCGGATCGTCGGCTGGTCCGCCTCGACCACCAAGCAGACCCGGCTCGTCCTGGACGCCCTGGACATGGGACTGTGGCAGCGCGACCGCGACCAATACCCGCCCATTCCGGGCGAGTTGGTGCATCACTCCGATGCCGGGTCGCAATATACGTCCTTCGCGCTGGCCGAGCATCTGGAGCAGGCCGGCATCGCCGCCTCGATCGGCTCGGTCGGCGACGCCTACGACAATGCCCTGATGGAATCCGCCATCGGGCTCTTCAAGACCGAGGTGATCAAGCCGCAGCGACCCTGGCGGTCTCTGGCACAGGTCGAACTGGCCACCGCCGAGTGGACCGACTGGTACAACCACACCCGGCTCCACGGAGAGATAGGCCACATCCCACCCGCCGAATACGAAGCCCGCCACTACCTCACAACCACGAAACCCCAGGTCACACACAACGTCTGAGATCTCTATCGAACCCGGAACGGTTCACATCGCCGTGTAGGGGATGGCTCGCCTGTTGATCCGTTGACATCCTCTCCGCCCTAAAGGACTCCGTTGGGAAAGTCGTGATTCGGGCGTGACAGTGTCGTTTGTCTTGTTGATGGCTATGGTCGTTGGCGGGATGGAGGAGCGGGATGTCG
>NZ_JBHWGA010000064.1:0-49602 GCF_042733315.1 Streptomyces sp. NPDC059718 | reverse complement strand
TTCGAGGTCGTTCCAGGTGCGCAGGCCCAGGTCGACTGGGGCGACGAGGGAAGGATCCTCGCCCACCTGGGTGTCCCGAAGGTCTACTCGTTCCACATGACGCTGTCGTACTCGCGCGACCCGTTTTGCTGCTTTACCACCGGTCAGGATCTGGCGACCTTCTTCGACTGCCACCGGCAGGCTTTCGCGCACTTCGGCGGGGTGCCGATGAGCATCGTCTACGACCGCACCAAGACGGTCGTGCGCCGGCACGTCGCCCCGGGCGAGGCAGTCCCGCTGCACCCGGAAGCTGTCGCCTTCGCCGGGCACTACGACTTCGACATCGACGTGCTGGCCGCCTACCGGCCCCAGGGCAAGGGCCGGGTCGAACGCCAGGTCGGCATCGTCCGCGACCACGTCCTCGCCGGGCGGGCCTTCTCCTCGATCGAGGACATGAACGCCGCTTTCACCGCCTGGGTTCCGTTGCGGAGGGCAAAGGTCCATGGCACCCACGGTGAGGTCATCGGACACCGGGCCGTGCGCGACCACACCGCTCTCCGTCCACTGCCGGCGACCCCTTACGTGGTCACGCAGCGGCACCTGCGGCATGTCGGAAAGGACTGCCTGGTCGCCTTCGACGCCAACCTCTACTCGGTTCCCGCCCGCAAGGTCCGCCCTCGCCAGCTGGTGGAGGTCAGGGCCACGAAGTCCCAGATCACACTGCATTCCACCGTCCCCGACGCGACCGGCCAGACGTTGCTTGCCGTCCATCCCAGGGCAGTCGGCCGAGGCGCCCGCATCGTGGACGAGAGCCACTGGAACGGTCTGCCCACGGGCGCCGGCCGCCGCGTCACCACCGGGAACGACCTGCCCGCCCCCCGCTGCGGCCGACCTGCCGGGGAGCCGAACGGGCCACTGCAGGCTCTGCTGAACCGGGCCGCCGCCGCGAACGTCGAGGTCGGCCGCCGTCCGCTGTCGGTCTATGACGAGCTGACCGGCACTCGCCCCTTCACCACCAACGCACCAACGAAGGAAGCCCGTTGAGCGAGCTGACCAGCAACCGCATCCGCGCCACCGCCGCCAAGCTCGGCCTGCCGCACCTGGCCGAAGCCCTCAACCAGTACATCCAGCGGGCTGACGAGGCCAAGATGGGCTATATCGATCTGATCGACCTGGTGCTGGCCGAGGAACTCGCAGTCCGTGACGACCGCCGATTCCGCAACGGGCTGCGTCTGTCGAAGCTGCCGCACCACAAGACGCTCGAGGAATACGACTTCTCTTTCCAGCCCGAACTCGACCCGCGCAAGGTCAAGGATCTGGCCACCCTCTCCTTCGTCGAGGACAAGGCCAATGTCGCCCTGCTCGGGCCGCCCGGAGTGGGCAAGACACACATCGCTGTCGCTCTCGCGGTCGCGGCCTGCCGGGCGGGCTACTCGATCTACTTCACCAGCCTCGATGACATGGTCCGCCACCTCAAGGCCGCCGAGGACCAGGGCCGGCTGATGAGCAAGCTCACCGGCTACCTCCGTCCCGCCGTTCTCGTGGTCGACGAGGTGGGCTACCAGCCGCTGGAACGAGCCGAAGCGAACCTGGTCTTCCAGGTCGTCTCCAAGCGCTACGAAAAGGGCTCCATCATCCTGACCTCGAACAAGACCTTCGGAGAGTGGGGCCAGGTCTTCGGCGACGAGGTCCTGGCCACCGCGATCCTCGACCGCCTCCTGCACCACTGCGAGGTCGTCCCGATCAACGGCAACAGCTACCGACTCAAGAACCGCCTCCAAGCCATCCAGCGAGACACCGACGTGGCCTGAGCCATGGTGCACACAACTTCGTACTCGATGGTGCACTCAGACGAGTACGCGGACAGCACGGTTCCCCGACGCGAGGGCGCTGAAGTCGTACGCCGGATCCGCGCCCATCACCCGGGCCTCCGGCAAGAAGCGTTTCGTTCGGCCGCCGGTTCGTCAAGAACAATCGCCTCATCAACGCCGGCTTCCTCTGGGCCTTCGCCGCCCTCACCGCCTCACCAGGAGCGAACGCGCACTACCGGCGCCGACGCGAGCATGGTGATTGGCATGCCGCCGCACAAAGGCACTTGCTGAACCGCTTCCTCGGCCAGCTCCATCACTGCCTCAAGACCCGACAGCAATTTGACGAACAGCACGCCTTCGCACCACTCCTGTCACCCCCAAACCGAGCAGGCGGCTTGACTTCATAGCCCCCTGAGATGTGTTTCAGGCAGACTCGAGCACCCGCTTGCTCAGCTGCTGCAACAGCCCGCCCTCCCCGGTCAGCTGCAGCTCCTCGCTACGGGTACGGTCCACCAGCTCGCGATCAGCTGCTCGTCCGTCGTCGCGCTGGACACCACCGCGGCCGGCTCCTGGACGGGCGTCGACTCCACGGGTCCGCCGTTGATCGGAGACTGCCAGGAACGGTCCGCCAGACCCGTGTCCGGTGTGGGACACGACCTGTTCCGGCCCCGGGGGAAGCGAAATGCGTTCGATTGACGCGTACATGTACCGCTGGGATCGTCGTCAGCCTGATGTGAGGCATCTGTGACGGGGGCGGCACATGCACAGAGGACGGTTGACAGTTACGGGAGTGGTCACGGCGGCCCTGGTGTTCTCGGGGTTACAGCCGCTGGTCCACGCCGCGACGGCGGCCACGACGGACATCGTGAGCGCCGAGGCGTCCGCGGTGAGCATCGCGCGGACCGAGGTGAAGGCCCGGCCTGAGGCCTCCCACACGACGCCGGCACAGGCCGCACCCGCGCGCGTGCGATGGCCGAAGGGCGGATCGGCCAGAGTCACCGTCCCTTCCCGCGGCAAGGCCGTCGAGGTGGGCGATACGGCGGTGGCCGTGACCGCGCCCCGGGTGAAGGGCAAGGCCAAGGCCGCCGACCAGGTCGCCGTCACAACCTACGGCAACGACAAGACCCGCCAACTCGGCGGTCATGGCACAGCGTTCCGTATCACGGAGGTCGACGGCGGCACGAAGGTCGGGGTCATGGTCGACGTCTCCGGTTTTGCCGACGCCTACGGTGGGGACTTCGAGTCTCGGTTACGCCTGACCGCCAAGCCCGCCTGCGTGCTGACCACACCGGACGACCCGAACTGCGCCACGGGCACGCAGATCCCCAGCCATGTGGATCTGACCGCCCACACCCTGATCGCCGACGTTCCGGCCTCGGACCCCGACACGGTCTACGTCGTCATCGCCGCTGTGTCGGGCGAGACCGGTTCCGCAACCGCGACGAAACTGTCGTCGTCCAGCAAGTGGTCGGTGGGTCTGCAGTCCGGAGACTTCTCGTGGTCCCTGCCGCTGCCGCAGGTGGCTGCGTTGTCAGGGGACGCCCCTGACATCGACCTCGGCTACTCCTCCCAGGCCGTCGACGGCCAAGTCGCCGCCGAGAACAACCAGCCCTCCTGGGTCGGCCAGGGCTGGGATCTCGCCCTGCCCTTCCTGGAGCGCCGCTACAACGGCTGCTCCGACGACGGCGGTGACACCGGCGACCTCTGCTGGGCCGGTGACGAACTCCGGCTCTCGCTCGAAGGCACCTCGTCCGCGCTGGTACGGGACAAGGACGCGGGCGACGACATCTGGCGCGCCAAGGAGGACCCGGGCTGGCGCGTGCAGCGCTTCAGGGGTGCAGACAACGGCGACAACGACGGCGAGTACTGGGTGGTGACCACCCCGCAGGGCACGAAGTACACCTTCGGGCGCGGCAAGCAGGCCACCACCGGCAACGCCACCGACTCGGTCTTCACCGTCCCGGTCTTCGGTGACGACTCCGGCGAGCCCTGCCACTCGTCCGACTTGGAGGATTCCTGGTGCTCGCAGGCCTGGCGCTGGAACCTCGACGGGGTCGTGGACGCCCACGGCAACTCCAGCACCTTCTTCTACACGCAGGAGACAAACCGTTACGCCCGTAACGGCGTCGCCGACCGCTCCACCGAGTACGTACGCGGCGGCAACCTCCGCGACATCGTCTACTCCCAGCGCTCCGGCGCCGAGGACACCCAGGCCCCGGCCCGGCTGCACTTCACCACTGGCCTGCGCTGCACCGAGGCGGCCGGCGGAAGCGGCGACTGCCCGGCGTTCGACGCCGACCACGCCTCCTCCTACCCGGACGTGCCGCTGGATACGCTCTGCGCGAGCGGCGACTGCACGGGAGACGACCAGAAGGCACCGACCTTCTTCACCGGGAAGTTGCTGCGATCGGTGACCGCCCAGCGCTCCGACACCAGCGGTGGCGGCTGGACGGATGTCGACCGGCTGGACTTCACCTACTCCTTCCCCGAGCCGTCCGACGGCACCAGCGCCGCCCTCTGGCTGGAGAAGGTCCAGCAGACAGGCCTCGGCGGTGATGGTGAACAGGCCCTCCCCGCAGTCCAGTTCACCGGCAAGGAGTACGCCAACCGGGCGGACGCCGACCCCGCGGCGGGCGCCCCCGCGATGCGCAAGCTGCGTATCTCCTCCGTCACCGACGAGCTGAGCCGCAGGGTCGAGGTCGGCTACAGCCAACCGGACGCCTGCCCCATCGACAATCTCCCCCAGGGCCACTACGACACCAACACCCAGGACTGCTTCCCCGGCTGGCGCTCCAACGGCGACAGCTCCGGCTTCGGTGTCTGGCACAAGTACCTGACAACCCGGGTCACCGTCGTGGACACCGCAGGCGGCGCCCCCAACCAGACCACCGAATACCGCTATCGCGGCACCCCCGCCTGGCATTACGACGACGATCCGCTCACCCCTTCCGAGCGCAAGTCCTGGAGTGACTGGCGCGGCTACGGCAGCGTCGACGTGGCCAAGCTCTCCGACCCCAGCTACCGCGACGAGCCCGCCGCCCGCACCCTCTCCCTCTCCCGCGCGCTCTACTTCCGCGGTATGGACGGCGACCGCACCGCCGACGGCGGCAGCAAGTCTGTCCAGGTCACCGACTCCGAGGGCACCGCCCTCAATGACCTGCCCTATCTGCGGGGCAAAGAGCGCGAGAGCCGCCAGTTCCATGCCACTGGCGACGGCGAGGCCGACTACGAGCTCGGCGGCACGATCCACGGCTACACCTCAGCCCACACCACGGACGCCGGCACCGACGACGGGGCGGAGGACGACGCCCATCTCGTCGTCGAGAACGACGCCGCCACCCGTGAGACCGTCATCGACGAGGCGGACGGCTCCCGCTCCTCCCGTACGACCCGGCTCCGGAGCACGTACGACAGCCACGGCCAGACCACTGCCGTCACCGACACCGCCGACGGCGCCGACACCCGCTGCACCAAGACCAGCTACGCCCGCGACGCCGCCACCACAGACGCCTGGATGGTGGCCTTCCCCTACCGCATACGCACCTACGCGGGCTCCTGCGACGACCCCGACGCCCTGGTCAACGGCAAGGACCAGTACTACGACGGCTCTGGCACCCTCGGGGCCACGATCACCAATGGAGATGTGACCCGCACCGTATCCGCAGTCCAGGCCACCGGCCCCGACACGGTCAGCCAGACCGTCAGTACCGAGGCCACCTTCGACGCGTACGGCCGTACTCTCACCGAAACCGACGGCAACGGTGACACCTCCCGCACCGTCTACACCCCGGACACAGGCCGCCTCGTCACTGTGACCGACACCAATCCGCTCGGCCAGGCCGAGACCACCACGCTCGATCCCGACCGCCAGCAGCCCGTCAGCGTCAAGGATGCCAACGGGCAGGCGACCACCAACACCTACGACCCCCTCGGCCGGCTGACCTCCGTACGTGAGGCAGACCAGGCCGCAGGTGACCCGCCCGCGCAGACCTTCGCGTATGTCCTGGACCCGGACCACACAAGGCCGCCACGGGTGACGACCCGTCAACTCCAGTCCGGTGACACCTACGTCACCACCTGGGCCTTCCTGGACTCGATGGGCCGTGACCGGCAGACCCAGACCGTCTCCCCGGCCTCGACCCCGTCCGCCCCGAAGACCGTCGTCACCGACACCCGCTACGACGACTACGGCAATGTCGCGGCCGAGTCGCTGCCGGTCGTCGCCTCCGGCCAAGCGGGATCCGCGCTGCTCGCCGTCCCAGCCGACCAGGTGGACGAGACCCGCTATGCCTACGACTCCCTCGGCCGGGTCGTCAGGTCCGCCCAGAGCGGTCAGGGCAGTGAGCTGTGGGCCACCACCACCGCGTACTACGGCGACCACGTACGCACCACCCCACCGGCCGGCGGGGTCACCACCACCACCTGGACCGACGCCCGCGACCGCGAGCTGCGCAAGCAGGAGGGCGTGGCGCCGCTCCAGGCGACGACCCGGTACACGTACACCTCCGCCGACCAGATCGCCACCGTCACCGATCCGGCGGAGCACAGCTCGACCTATGCGTACGACCTGCTCAAGCGCCGCACGAGTGCCGACGACCCGGACGCCGGGCCGTCCCGCACCAGCTACGACGCCAACGGCAATACCGTCTCCACCTGGGACGCCGCCGCGCTCGCCGGCGGCGACGAGGACCCCGAGCCCACCCAGACCACCGACTACGACGCTCTCGATCGGCCGGTCGCCCGCTGGGACGGCGCCTCCGGCACCGGCACCAAGACGGCCACCTGGACCTACGACTCCACCGACATCACCAACGGCCTCGGCCAGGTCGCCTCACAGACCACCCACCAGGACGGCAAGGACTACACCGTCGCCGTCACGGGCTACGACGACCGGGGCCGGGCCACCGGCAAACGCTGGACCTTCCCGGCCGGAACCGGCGGCTCGCTCCACAAGCTGACCTACACCGTCAACTACGCCTACGACGCGGCCGACCACGTCGTGACGACCGAATACCAGGATTCCGTCATCGGGCTTCCCGCCGAGACGATCACCACCACCTTCGATGCCCTCGGCAACCCCAGCACCCTCAGCGGCGCCCGCTCCTACATCTCCGCCACCGGCTATGCCGCCGACGGCAAGCTGGCCACCCGCGACTACGACAACCCGCACCACGGACTGCGCCGGGCCTACGCGTACGAGGACGGCACCCAGCGGCTGTCCCGGATCCAGACTCTCGTCGACTCCCCGCTGACCGGTTCCACGGCTCCGCAGGACGACAGCTATGCCTGGGACCCGTCGGGCAACCTCACCTCGATCACCGACACGACGTCGGCCAAGCCGGTTGCCACCTGCCATGCCTACGACGGCCTGGACCGGCTCACGCACTCTTGGACCACCAAGCAGACCAGCTGCACCGATGGCGATTCCGAACTCACCCATGACGGGCCCGCCGGTTACAACGAGTCCTGGACCTACACGACCGACGGCAACATCGCCACGGCTCGCTCGCTCCTGGACACCCGCGAGTTCGAGTACGGGGACGCCGACCACCCGCACGCCGTCACCAAGGCCGGCCACGACAGCTACGCGTACGACGCCGACGGCTCGATGAGCAAGCAGGTGGAGGCCCTGGTCCCCACCACCTACGACTACGACGCCAATCAGCAGATGACCTCGGCGACGACCGCGCTGCTGAAGAAGACGAAGTTCGTCTACACCCCCGGCGGCTCCCGGATGGCCCGGATCGACCCGCTCGGTGTCGCCACGCTCTACATCGACGGCCAGGAGATCACCGTCGCCCTGGGTGTCGAGAAGGGCACCCGCTACTACAACATCGCCGGGACCACAGTCGCCGAGAGGTTGTTTACGGGCCTGTTGAAGTGGCAGCTCAGCGACACCCAGGGCTCGGCACAGATCGCCGTCCTCGAAGGCACCAGCCTGCTGGAGCGGACCTACTACGACCCGTACGGGCAGATCCGCACCGGCTCCGCCCCGCCTGTCACCGACCGGGGCTGGCTGGGCAAGACCAAGGACCCCACCACCGGCCTCAACGCACTCGGCGCCCGCTACTACAAGGCCGGCATCGGCCGCTTCCTGACCACCGACCCGGCGTTCGACCCGTCCTCGGCGCAGACCGCCAATCCATACGCGTACGGATCGAACAACCCCGTCCTGTACGTCGACCCGACAGGGCTCTGGTCGTTGTCGGGTGCCTGGAACTCCGTCAAGGAAGGCACGTCGGCGGCCTGGGATTGGGCCAATGAGAACAAGGGGCTGATCGCCGATGTGGCGGTCGGCATCGGGGTCGGCATCGCCATCGGGGCGGTCTGCGCCACCGGTGTCGGCTGCCTCGTGCTGGCCGGGGTGGCGGCGGGCGCGGCGGGCGCGGCCGCCGGATACGGCGTGGACGTGGCCGAGGGCAAGACCGACTTTTCCGCCGGCGGTCTCGCCGCACGGGTCGGTATCGGCGCCGCCTCCGGCCTGCTGGGCGTCGGCATCGGCAAGGCCGTCGGCGCTGGGCTCCGGGCGGCGGCCGGCACCGCGGCCGGACAGGCCGTACGGGCTGGGGCGGGCCGGGCGACGGCCGCCGTCACCGGGGCCGCCGCCAGGTCCGGGCGGGCAGCGGTCAACGCTGTACGCGCCGGAGGCAGCAGACTCGGCACGGCCGCCAGGAGCGCGGGCAAGGCGGCCGCCAACATCACCCGCAAGGCCAAACCCACCCCCATCACCTCCACCAACCCCTCCACTCCGGACCTGCTCCAGGCCATCGCCACCAGCGCACAGCGAAAGGTCGGCGGCAGCGGAGCCGTGGCCGGTACCCGAAAACACTCCTACGCCGAGAACCTCCTCAACCGCTACCAGGGCGTCTTCGGCAACCGGGGACTGGAGACGGAGGTAAGCTTCCTGAACGGCGTACGGGTGCCGCACGGAACCGCCGGCAGCGTTCGGGTGGATGTCCTGGACGCGGCCAACGGCACGGTTTACGACTACAAGTTCGTGCTGCGGCCTCCCGGCCTGCGGACGGGCCAGATCAACCGGATCCTGGCCCACGTCCCCGGTATCCGGAATGTGCTGGAGGTGAATCCGTGAGCGGCATCGAGGCCGCGACGGCCCGCGCGATCACCCGCGACTGGGCGCGCATGTTCCCCGCGTTCCAGCCGTGGCGGCCGCTGCGCCTGCTGCGCAGGCTCGGCCCACTTGTCCAGGGCATCACGCTGGAGCGTTCACCGGCCGGTGACGACTATCTGCCGACCGCTCATGTGCACGCTCTGACCCGCGACTTCCCGGTGGTCTCGCTGACGCTCGCCCAGCGTCTGCTCACGCCTTCCGGCGTCCCGGAGCGGATCAAGGTGGCGCGGCACGATAAGGACGGCGAGGAGGCAGGGCAGCGACTCGCCGGGCAGTCGGCCCTGCCGCTGCACATGGTGCCGACGCTGGATCAGGTGGTCGAGCGCTACCGGTCGTTCGTGGCCGGACAGCAGCGCGGTCTGCGCCTCCCGACCGGTGTGGCAGAGCTGGAGGACTGCGTACTCCTGCCCGCCGTCGCCGGACGGCCGGACCTGTCCGCCGATGCCCTCACCTTCGCCCGGAAAACCGCCGAAGGGTGGAACGAGCCACCACATGGCTACCCCGGGACGGGGGAGTGGCTGGACCAGTTGGGCCTGCTCGCCGGTGACTCCGGAAGGCTGGAGGGGACAGTCGCCGCGCAGACCGTCAAACACAAGCTGACCCGCCTTCCGGACCTCTGGGCGGCCTGATGGGCGTCCCGTTCGCCTTACCGTCCAGCACGGACCTGTGGGCAGTGCGTGGCCCACACCCGCACGCGGCGCCGCTGCCCTCTGCCAATCCAGGACCCAGGTGCCCTGCCTGGTATGTGGCGCCTGGAGCCAGCGGATCCACTGCTTGGCCCCGGCGGCGGACGCCTGCCGATCACACAGGAGCTGATGGCGGTCTACGACCTGACCGGACTGCCGTATGCCGAGCAACTGTGTTGGTACAAGCAGCGCTGCTCCACGCACGCCGGCAATGATGCGGCCGCGGACCACACGCGCACCGAATGGGAGCCCTTCGACCCGGTGCGCCACCGCCCATACGTCCGCGACCGGCTCCCCGATCCCTAACCCGACAGCCGCTGATCCCGACCAGGCGAACCACCCATCAGGCAGTACAACCGGGTGATCTGCTCGTCCCGCCGAGTCAGACGGTCAGAACGATCTTGCCGAAGGTGGCGCGGGACTCCAGCAGAGTGTGCGCGGCCGCGGCTTCGTCCAGCGGGAAGGTGCCGTGCACCACCGGCTTCAGGCGGTCTTCCCGCAACTCGGCGAAGACGAGTGCGAAGGTCTCGGCGGCGTTCTTCGACGGTGCGCTGCTGAGACTGAGGGTGGAGATGGTCCAGGACTGCTGGAAGTTCGCGAACAGTGCCATGCCGAAGTCGGGGGTAGGGGCACCTGCGGCGATACCGCTGATCACGTACCTGCCGTTCGGGCGGAGCAGGGGGATGAAGTCGGCCACATCGGAACCGGCGACGATGTCGATGACGGCGTGATAGCGGCCGTCCGGGCCCGGGTCGACCGCGTCCAGGCCTTCGACTTCCGTAGCACCCAGGTCGTACAGCCGTTGCGCGACGGACCGGTCGGGAACGGAGGCGATCACCGTCGCACCCCGAGCGGCCGCGAGCTGGGTGGTGAGCACGCCGATCCCGCCACCGGCGCCTCGAACGAGCACCCGCTCGCCTGCCTTGAGGTCGGCCCTTTCCAGGCTTGCCGCGGCGACCAGGGAATTCACCCCGAGCGCTACCGCGTCATGGAACGAGACGTCCTCCGGTAGTTCTACGAGAGATTCGACGGGCACCACGGCGCGGTCGCTGTAGCCGCCGCCGTCTCCGGTTAGCGCGAAGACCCGGCGTCCCACCCACCCGGCGTCGTCCTCCGAACCGACCTCGACCACCGTGCCCGCGACCTCCAGACCGGGTACGAAGCCGGTGCCGACGTCGGGCTTGGCACCCTGCCGTAGCAGAACGTCGAAAAGGCCGACCCCGGCCGCTGCCACCGCCAATACGGCATGGCCCGGCTCGGCGGTCGGGTCCGGCCGGTCGACCAGCTTGAGGTTCTCCGGACCACCGAAGTCGGTGATCTCTACTGCACGCATGATGTCTCCTTGTAGCGTTTTTGCCGCGCCTGAAAGGGGAAATGGCTGGTGAACAACGAGGCTCAGACGTCCTCGGTGACCTCGATGCTGC
Source organism: Streptomyces sp. NPDC059718 (assembly GCF_042733315.1). Classification (NCBI taxonomy): domain Bacteria; kingdom Bacillati; phylum Actinomycetota; class Actinomycetes; order Kitasatosporales; family Streptomycetaceae; genus Streptomyces; species Streptomyces sp. NPDC059718. The sequence goes on along the minus strand of NZ_JBHWGA010000064.1, from coordinate 38,573 downwards.
GGCACTAGAGCAGGCTAACCACACTAAACGGATGACATCTTCCATTTGTGGTTAAGTGAGAGACATGCCTACTCAGCCGTCTCGGAACCCGTCCTCGTCCGTCTCCGCGACCCCCGTCCGGGGGCAGCGAGCCGACGCCCGGCACAACCGCGCCCGGCTCCTCCAGGCCGCCCGCGAGGCGTACGCCCTAAATGGCACCGACGTACCCTCCAGTACCATCGCCCGCCGGGCCGGCGTTGGCGCCGCCACCCTCTACCGGCACTTCCCGACCCGGGGCTCACTGATCTCCGCGGCGTTCTCCGAGCAGCTCGCCGAGTGCGTCGCAGCCTTGGACGAGGCCCTACGGGACGACGATCCCGGGCGCGGTCTCTGCTCCGTCCTCACCAAGGTGTGCAGGATGCAGGCCGAAGACCGCGGGTTCAGCGCCGCGTTCCTCGAGGAGTCTCCCGACGATCCCGACCTCCATCGCGAGCGCGCCCGCGCCGAGGCAGGACTCGCCCAGCTGGTACAACGAGCGAAGAACACAGGGCAGTTGCGCAAGGACTTCGATCCGAGCGACGTTACCCTCCTGCTCCTGGCGAACAGCGGCGTCGTGCGGCAGTCCCCGAAGGCGTCCCTGGCCGCCTCTCGCCGCCTGCTCGCCTACTTCCTCCAGTCCTGCCTGACCACGGGCGGCGCGCCGTCCCTGCCCCAGCCCGCACCGCTGCGCCTCGACGACCTTTACGGGCCGCCACACCGAAACGACTGACCGGCGACTTGCGCCCGGGGCGCGCCGCGTACCCCGCCGGGGTTAGACCTGGCTGGCGCCGCCGTCGACATAGACTTCCGCGCCGGTCATGAAGCTGCTGCGGTCGGAGGCGAGGAACGCCACGACGATGGCGGTCTCCGCAAGGTCGTGGAGGCGGTTCATCGGCGAGCGGTCGTGATCACGCCCGCGCGCAGCTGCTGTTCGTCACCTCCGCGAAGGGGTGGTTCGGCGTCGCCCCGACCGGCGAAACGATCGAGTACGCCGAGCACTCCTTCCACAAGGTCCGTGACGGACACTTCTACAAGATGAACCACCTCGACGCCCAAGCCGTGCAGCGACAACTCGGAATGTGAGGCCCGGAACCGACCCTCGCCCCACCCGAAGTCACCGCACCTCCGAGAGCCCGGCCGCCGGCCGGGCTCTCGTCGAGTGTCGACTGTGTCGCGACTCGGAACTCGCCCGTGTCTCCGGAGGGGTACCGCCTACAGGCGCTCGCCGCCGGTGGCGTCGATGATCTGGCCCGTGATCCACCGGGCGTCGTGGGAGGCGAGAAGGGCGACGACGTCGGCGACGTCGGCCGGTTCGCCGACGCGGCGGAGGGCGCGCTGCGCGACGACGCCGGCCATGGCCTCGGAGTTGCCGCGCAACCAGCCGGCGTTCATGTCGGTGTCGGTGGTGCCGGGGCGAACGGCGTTGACGGTGATGCCGCGTGGGCCGAGGTGCTGGGCGAGCGGCAGCGTGAGAGCTTCGAGGGCTCCCTTGGTCATGGTGTATCCGATGATGCCGGGGAAGGGGACGCGGGTGGCGCCTGAGGAGATGTTCACCACGCGTCCGCCGTCGGCCAGGCGCGGCAGGGCGGCCTTGATGATCAGGAACGGCGCGGTGGTGTTGATCTGCTGCTGGCGGATGAAGTCCTCGGCGGCGGTCTCCTCGATGACGCCGTTCACGATGATCGCAGCGTTGTTCACCAGCACCCGCACAGGCACGTCGCGCAGCGCGCCCGCGGCCGCGTCGTAGGAAGCCCAGAAGGCTGTGCCGGTGTCGGGTTCGGCGAGGTCGGCGGCGAAGGAGAACGCCGTGCCGCCGGCTGCGGTGATCTTCTCGACAACGTCGGCCGCAGCAGCCGAGTCATGGTTGTAGTGAACTGCGACGGTGTAACCGTCGGCGCCGAGACGGCTGGCGATGGCAGCCCCGATGCCGCGGCTGGCGCCGGTGACAACAGCGATGCCGTCGGACGTACGGGCGTTGAGCGCTTCGATGTCGCGCAGGTCGGTGTCAGACATGGTGCCTTTCTGTTGCCCTGGATCGGGCGTACTGGGGGCTGATGACGTGCGCGTTCCCGCGCTCTGGTCGCGGCAGTTGCCACAGAGGGGGAACCTCGGCTCCCCGACTTATATTCCGGATGGAATAGAAGTTGCCAAATCGGCGATGCAGGTCGTGCTGCACGCGAGCGTGGGTGACCACCGGCAGCAGGTGCCGGGGTGGGACGGGCCGAACCCTGAGTCCGGCACCGCGTCGTCGTGCCCCTTCGGCTCCGCGATGACATCGCCCCTGCGTGACCGACTGGCCGCTCTCGGTGAGATCATCGTGAATGAACTCGGTCATTCGATCGAACTCATGGGCGTTGAGCGCCTGGATGCAATGCTCGAAGGCTTCGCGTACTTCCTTCTTGGACATGCCGGCCTCTGTGTCGCCCCGAACCTCGGAGCGCGTGCACTCGGACGGATTGACCTGCTACCCGCTTTCCGCGAACCTCCGTGGTGACTGCCGTCGCGGGTAGGAACCGAGGGCACAAGATTTCTATCCCGATCGGCATAGAATTCACTGCCGATCGCTGCTCGGGTGGCGTACGCTGCACACATGGCTGGTTCGCGGAGCGTCGTCATGGGTCGGCCTCGGGAATTCGATGTCGACGAGGCGCTTGACCGCGCCATGCGGGTGTTCTGGGAACGCGGATACGAGGGGGTCAGCCTCACCGATCTGACCAAAGCCATGGGCATCTCGAAGCCGAGCCTGTATGCAGCCTTCGGCGACAAGAGGGAGCTATTCCGCAAGGCTCTGGAGCGCTACACCGAGGGCCCGGCCGACTACGGGACGCGCGCCCTGGAGGAGCCGACCGCACGAGGCGTGGCCGAGGGGCTTCTCCACGGAGCGGTTCGGACCACGACGCGCCCCGGCGGCCCTGCGGGATGCCTGACCGTGCAGGGCGCGCTGGCGTCGAGCGAAGCGGGGCGGCCCGCGCACGACATGCTGGTCGAGTGGCGCAACGATTCGGCCGTACGCGTTGAAGAGCGCTTCCAGCGGGCCATCGACGAGGGCGATCTGCCGCGCGACGCCGACCCCCGATGGATCGCCCGATACGTCATGACGGTAGCGTTCGGCATCGCCGTCCAGGCCGCCAGCGGCCTCGGCCGCGACGAACTCCAGGACATCGCCGACATGGCACTGGAGTGCTGGCCGCCAAAAACCGAGCGTACGACGGACGCACACGGAGCGTCCCGGCCAGTGCTACACAGCTAGATCTGACTGATCTGGAGGCGCAGGCGCCGCCGTGAGACACGGTGAGACGGCCGGCTCGGGGACGACGCTCGCCGCGCTCTCTCGGGGTCTGCCGCTCGTGTACGAACCGGGCGGGCTTGTGCATCTTCTCGCCAGCGACCCTCGCCAGCCCGTCTACTCGGGAGTAGCGGACCCGGACCCCGGGCGAGGCTGGCTTGGCTTTCGGGCGGCCGACATGTCAGTGGCCACGTGGGTGACGCCCTTGCGCCAGGTCAGCTCGGTGGTGGACAGCCAGGCCAGGACGTCGGCGGCGGTGCGGCCCTCGACCTGGCCGAGCAGCCCGCCGGGGCCCAGCGCATCGACGAAACCGGTGTGCCAACGCTGACCAGGTCGAGGAGGTGCTCACGGCGACGTTGGAGTCCACTCCTGGCAAGGACACCCACTGGTCGCGGGCCTCGATGGCGAAGCACTCCGGGCTGTCTACGTCCACCATCGGGCGGATCTGGAAGAAGTTCGACCTCAAGCCCCATCTTCAGGATGCGTTCAAGCTCTCCACCGACCCGCAGTTCGTCGCGAAAGTCGTCGAGGTCGTCGGCCTGGACCACAACCCACCCGAGAAAGCGGTGGTGCTGCGCGTGGACGAGAGGAGCCAGATCCAGGTGCTGGACCGGTCCCAGCCGGTTCTGCCGATGATGCCGGGTATGCCCGAGCGGCGCGCCCACGACTACTACTGGCATGGCATCACCAGTCTGTTCGCCGCCACGGGGCCATCGAGTTCAATTAGTTCCTGACCAGGTGGTGCCCGCCGGTCTCGACGTCCACCTGGTCTGTGACAATTACGCCACCCACGACACCGCCGAAATCAAGACGTGGTTGGGAAAACACCCGCGCTTCCACATCCACTTCACCCCCACGGGCTCCTCCTGGATGAACCAGGGCGAGCGGTGGTTTGGCCTGTTGACGGACAAACTCATCCGTCGCGGCGTGCACACCTCCGTGAAGGCCCTGGAGCAAGGCATCACGGCTTGGATCACGACCCGGAACGAGAATCCCAGGCGGTTCACCTGGACCAAGGCGGCCGATGAGATCCTCAACTCCCTCGCCGACTACCTCACAAGAATCAACCCGCCCAACCGCTGAAACCCCAAACAGACTTAGTCTCGCCACTTTCGGCGCAGGACACTAATAGGACGCAGGCCGCGTACCGGCAGCACCGGGAGGCCGATGGGTAGCGGCGTACGCGTGAGCTGGAAGCCCGCGTCGAGGAGTTGCGGACGTTGCTGGCGGCCGGGTGCCGTACACCGGCGTTCCGGCTGGATGCTCTGGCGCGTTCCGAGCAGCTCGAGCCGTTCGCGCCAGGCCGGCTGGCCTATCCGGTGGCGATGCCCGACCCGAATCAGTACCAGGCGGCGCCAGGTGGTTGGACGGCGAACCGGCGGGCTCAGGCCCAGCAGGAAGCCCGGGGCCGCTTCGAGCGTGACTGGCGTGCCGCCCAGGCTGCCGAAGTGCGGCGTCAGCAGCAGCTTGCGGCGTACCGGCAGCAGTACGACCAGTGGGCGGCCGGTCAGTTGGCGGAGGTCCGCGGCCACAACGCAGGCATCACGCAGCTGGCCGGCGGGGCCTCGCCGCGGAACCGTGCCCGCTCGTCTTGGGCGAAGGACTCCTCCAGGCCCGCGACGGCATCCGGTGGGACGTGGCGCTGCCCTTACGCGAAACCGCTGATGGTGGGCACCTGGGAGACCACCGCGCGCAGCCGGCGATCGCTGGCTCCCAGCACGATGGCGTGGCCGCCGGAGTAGCCGGTGCCCCACAGGCCGATGCGGGCGGCGTCGACCTCGGGCCGGCTCTCCAGGTAGGAGACGGCCCGTCGCCAGTCGGCGATCTGCTGCCAGGGGTCGACGTCCTGCCGGGGCGTTCCGTCGCTGGCGCCGAAGGTGCGGTGGTCGTGCAGCAGCACGACGAATCCGGCCGCGGCGAAGCTCCGCCCGAAGGGTTCGAGGCCGTGCTCCTTGATCGCTGCGGGGCCGTGGGCCATCGTGATCGCCGGATGCGGCCCCTGCCCGTCGGGCAGGAAGAGCCAGCCGCGCAGCGTGACTCCTGCGTCCGCGGCGAACTCGACGTCCTCGCGCTCGACCACACCGGTAGTCGCTCCAGCGCGGGGTCATCGACCGGCAGCCGGGCCAGCGCGAGCGCGAGCTTCCCCCGCTCACTGCGGTGACCAGAGCCCTGGATGAGCCTGGCCAGCGTAGGAGTCCGCACCGCGCGCCCACGCGCTCGGCGAGCGCGTCGACGAGGTGCCTCAGCCGGGGGTGCACTCCCGAAGGAATTCCCACGAACAGGGTGCTGCGCCCCGGTGAGGCCGCCTCGTGCAGTCGCCATGGTATGGAGATGATCTGTTCCAGTACGTCTCGGGCGATCGGCAGCAACGCCTCCCCGGCCGGCGTGAGGGGGACACGGTGTGTGTCGCGCTCGAACAGCCGATGGTCGAGCTCCCGCTCCAGGTCCTTGATCCGCTGACTCAGCGGAGACGTGGCCATGTGCAGCCGGCGGGCCGCCGCAGAGAAATTCAGCTCCTCTGCGACTGCGATGAAGTACCGCAAATGAAACAATTCCACTCCGTCACGCTAACCCCGATAGGCCGACCGGACTTCTCCGAGGGCGATTCCGCGAGGCCGTGCACGACAGATGCGCCACGCCGCGGCGGTCGGATCATGGTGCCGGGTGCCGGGTGCCGGGTGCCGGGTGCCGGGTGCCGGGGTGCGAAGCGCTGGCGACGCTGATCGCCGACTGCCCGCTCGCGCGGTTGGACAGCGATGCAGGCTCGTAGCCGGCGTCGTCGCCGGTGCGGGCCCCTAGGCTCCCAAGTGGCGCACGGCCAGGGTCGTTCCGCGCGACGCGTTGCGGGGCGAGGCGGTAGTGAGCCTGCCCCGTATCCGGCCGAACCGGACCTGCCTCATGTGCCGGCCAGGCGGGATGCCGGTGCCGGTGCGGCCGTGTCACCGAGGCTCCTGAGGCGCTGTGCGTGGGATGGATGGCGTGTGTCCCGGCACGGCCGTCTTTCGTCAATGGAACAATTCTCGCAAAGGGTAAATTGTTACCTGCCAGGGCAACGTCGGATGGGGACGTCGCAGGGTCCCGCTCCCGGCATGGGGAGGTGTAGGGCGTGCATCCCGTTTCACTGAGCAAAAGCTTCGTCTTCCTGCTGCTCAGCGTTGTGCTGATCTCGGGCCTGCGATTGGCGCTGGCTGCCGCCGAGGTGCACGTCATGGGTATCGCGGAGTACGCCGTCCTGATCCCGGTCGTGGCCAGTGCCCTGCTGTCGGTACGGCAGACCATGATCGTCGGACTGTTCAACCTGGCTGCCGCCATCGCGCTGTACGGGGTTCTCCTGCGGGACATGGGGCCCGCGAACCAAATCACGATCATCACGGCGCTGGCGGTGGGTCTGGTCATCAGCGTGGCCGTCTGCCGAATCCGTGTCGCGGGGGAGAGACGCTTCAGCCGGCTCGTGATCGCTCGCGAGCGGCTCGCGCTGCTCAGCGAGGCCAGCAGCCGGGTCGGAAGCACTCTCGACGCGGTGCGTACCGCCGAGGAACTGACGGAGGTCGCGGTGCACCGCTTCGCGGACCACGCCACGGTGGACCTCTTCGTCAGTGTCCTCCAAGGCGAGGAACCCGTCCTGCGGCCCGGCGCGGGCGATCTCACCCTGCGCCGTACCGCGGCATCGGGATCGCCCGCGCCCCCGGGAGACCTGGGGCCGGGCGAGACCGTCACCTACCGGGAGCGGGCGGAAGCGACCCTCGGGCTGTTCGCGGGCGAGCCCATGATGCTCGAGATCACCGATACCGCCGGTGCCGCCTCCGCGCCTGCCGATCCCGGCGACGTGGGCACGAACGGGCCTCACTCCGCGCTGGCGATCCCCCTGCGCGCACGGGGAGCGACCCTCGGCGCGGCGCTGTTCACACGCTCCCCGGGCCGGGCCCCCTTCGACGCCGACGACCTGCTCCTGGCACAGGAGATCGGGGCACGGGCCGCGGTATGCGTGGACAACGCCCGCCGCTACACCGGGGAGCACAACACCTCCCTGGCGCTGCAGCGAAGCCTCCTGCCCCCGGTGGTATCGAGGCAGCCAGCCGTGGAGGCGGCCACGCGCTATCTGCCCGCGGGTTTGTTCGCGGGAGTGGGCGGCGACTGGTATGACGTCATCCCGCTCTCGGGGGCCCGGGTCGCCCTGGTGGTGGGCGATGTGGTCGGCCACGGCGTTCACGCCTCGGCGAGCATGGGACGGCTGCGTGCCGCCGTACGAACCCTTGCCGACATCGACCTGCCGCCCGACGAACTGCTCACCCACCTTGACGACGTCGTCACCCGGCATCGAGACGTCGGCGGCGCAGGAGCGGTCGCCGGTGAGATCGTGGCGACCTGCCTCTACATGATCTACGACCCGGTCTCACGCCGCTGCACGGCCGCCCGGGCCGGCCATCCACCGCCCGCCGTCTTGCGTCCCGGAGCGGACGTCGAGTACCTCGACATCCCCGCCGGTCCTCCGCTGGGTGTAGGCGGACTTCCCTTCGAGACGGCCGAACTGGAGCTGCCCACAGGTACCCGGCTCGCCCTGTACACCGACGGCCTCATCGAATCCCGGGAACACAGCCTCGACCAGGGACTCGAACATCTCCAGAAAGCCCTATCCGAGCCGATTGCCTCGCTGGAGGACCTGTGCGACCACGTCCTGCACACGGTGGCCGCGGAACAGTCCCGAGACGACGTCGCCCTGGTCATCGCCCGTACTCGCGAGCTCGACGGCGCCCATGCCGCCGCATGGGACCTCACGGAGGATCTCGCCGAGGTGGCCCACGCCCGGGACCTCGCCTCGTCCCGACTGGAGCGCTGGGACCTGGGAGAGCTGGCATTCACCACGGAACTGGTCATCAGCGAGCTGGTCACCAACGCCATCCGCTACGGCTCGGCTCCGGTCCAACTGCGGCTCATCCGCGAGGACACCTTGATCTGCGAGGTGTCCGACGCCAGCAACACCGCCCCCCACCTGCGCCGCGCCCGGATGTTCGACGAGGGCGGGCGGGGGCTGTTCATCGTGGCGCAGCTCGCCGAGCGCTGGGGTACCCGGCAACGGCACGACGGCAAGACCATCTGGGCCGAAATTGCACTCCCGGACGGGCTCCACCGGACCCGCGGTTGCGTCTAGCTAGGTTCAAGCCGTCAACGGACGTCTACACCGTGCACGCCCGGTGTTCTGGTACGGGCAAGATGACCATCGTCGATCACAACAATCCGAAGACGCCGCCCAACAAGATCGGCTGCAACGGTCCCATCACCATCGGGCGTATCTACACCGACATCACCGATCAGTCGCTGTCGGTCCACATCGAGGGCGGCTCGGTGACGTGGAAGCTGGCCATCGTCTCCAGCGATACCCGCTGTGACGACCGCCCAGGCAGGCGTCCCCATCCCCCTGCTCGAGCGGTAGGGCGCCCTGCTCGACGCAGTGGCGGCCGCCGCCCATGGCGCGCCAGCACTCCGGGCCGTACCCGCGTTGGCGTGAGGCCTCACTCTTGAGGGTGCGGCCGCACTTCCCGCAGTGCCGCGCACGGCGCGGCGTCGGCCCGCTCACGCGGTGGCCTGGGTTGGCGGGAGGTACTCGAGGACGGCCCGGGCCATGGCGGTGTACTCGCCTCCGCAGAGGCGTATGGCGCCGCCGCCGTGGAGCAACTCGAGGGCGTTGGGACCGAGGAGGATGGGGGGGACGAACACCGCCGGTCTCAGGCCAAACCCCATCCGCCGGCCCCAAGTTCACGAAGTCGGGCACAGTCTGGCGGGTCATCGCACCCGAGGTGGTACTGCGCAACACCGTTACCGATTGTGGTCGCTCGGCCCACCACTGGCGCTGCCCGGCCACCGGGTTCCGGCAGCGTGGCCAGCGCCTGATGGCTCAGGCCCGAGGTGGACGGCGTTGCCCACTTTCCGCTGTGGGCAATGTCCAGGCGTCGGCCACGTTCCCCGATGCCGTGACGGGGATGCAAGATCGCCGCTGCGGGCAGGGGTGAGCCTGCCCGAGTCGCCGACCAGCGTACGGCTTCCTGATCATGCTCAGCCCTAGCCCGGGCAGGCCACCGGTCAGACCCGTTTCGCCACGCCGGGACTTCGTCTCGTGTGGTGGTGGTCCCGCCTGGGGGCCCCTCCAGTTGCTCCGTGCCGTTCGCAATGAACGTAAGGACCTCTCGCATGCTCCCCGGGCGCCGTCCGGTATGCCCGTCGGGACGGTGGAGGCGAATGCGTGGACCGACACACAAAGGGCGTAAGCCCAATACGCAGGCCGACAGTACAGACTATTACCCGAGAACGAATGGCCTTTGGCCGTCGGAATAGGTGTGCGCTGCTGAAGGGCCGGCGGGACGCTTTTCCGCTCCTTGCGTCGCGCGCGTTCAGGTGTTTCGCGCGTGGCCGATCCGGTCGCTGGATGGGCACCTGGATGCCGCCCACCTCCGCGGGGACCCTCACGAAGGAACCTCGTCCGGACGGCACAGTACCCCCCGCAGGAAGCCACCGGGTTCCGGTTTTCACTCAGTGAAAGAATGTTTTCCTGAGTTTTCCAGGCGTGCTGAAGGGTCGGTAAAAAAGCGGCTCGGCAAGGGAATGTCGGAGGTTCGCGCGGTAGCATGAGTATCCCCTTGCCAGTTAATTCAAGGAATATCCGGCCGAGTGGAACCCGGGCGGACGCGGACGGCTGACGGGAGTGTGGACGCGTGGGCTACGGCGACTTCTTTGACGACGGAGCCGTTGGCGCTCGCCGTCGTGCGGGGTCCGCCGTTCGCGCGGCGGCCCGAAGAGTTTCCCGCGCCTTGCGCGAGTGAACGCCTCCCGGGCCGGTCGACGGCCCGTTACGGAGCCTGAATCGCATCCCGATAAAACACTCCACAATACGGAAACAGTGAAGGACGGCGGAGCTGTGATCCGAACAGAGTCCCGCATGCACCGAAGACGTTGCAGCACTGAGGCGGACTCTCGAATGTGCTCCTGCCTCTCTGGGACGTAAACTGGTTGACCCCTTTGCGGCGCTGTGTGGCGTAGTGAGTGGCGATGTACTGGGGTGCTGACCCCTCGAGTCTTGCCAGCTGACCGGACAATGACCGGTTTGACGGCCGGCGGGTCTTGGGGCCTCGACTCAACCTTCCACACCGCGATGGCATGAAAGCCGCGCTATGTTTATACGACACCTTCCTTCCAGGCTCCGGCCGCTCCCCAGACTCGTAATGCCGCACTTCCGGCGCACTCCCGTTTCCGCGCCTGCGACCGATGACGGAACCCGCTTGCTCCAAGCGTCCGGCCCCGGAAGCCCCAAGCGGCCGAGGATTCATGGCCGCGGCACCGGACCCTCGGGCTTGCGTGGCCAGGCTGGGCCTCCGCTCCTGCTGATCGCGGCCATCACCTTGGGTGCGTCGTTCGCCCCCCTTGCGGTTCACCTGTCCCCGCTGCTCGTGGCGGCCCCCTCGTGCACGGGAACGTTCGCACGAACACGCTTCACGGCCGTCGTCGCGCTCATGGCAGCCGCGGCGGTGCTCCTCGTGGACCGTCACGACGGCCTGCTCCACTCCCCGCTGCTGCCCATTCACATCGGGGCAGTCCTCATTGTCTCCGTGTTCGTCGTCGCCTCCCGGGCCCTGCATGACCGCGACTTGCGGGAGCTGGCCCAAGTGCGGGCCGTCTCCGAAGCAGCCCAACGAGTACTGCTGCGGCCGATCCCGGCGGAGCTCGGCCCCCTCCACGTCGCCTCGATGTACCGCGCCGCGGCGGCACACGCACTAGTGGGCGGCGACCTGTACGCAGCCGCCCGCACCGGCCAGGCCACACGCCTCCTCATCGGAGACGTCCGCGGAAAGGGCCTTCCGGCCATCGGTGATGCCTCTGCTGTCCTGGGCGCTTTCCGGGAGGCAGCCCAGCAGTACCGCACCCTTCCGGAGCTTGCGGCCTCCCTGGAACGCAGCGTTCGCAGGCACCTGCGCGAGCTCGCCCCTGTCGACGCCGACAGCAGCGAGCGGTTCGTCACAGCCCTCTTGATCGAATTCCCCGACGACGAAGAGATCGTCAGGGTGGTCAGCTGCGGGCACCCGCCGCCTCTTCTGCACAAGGGCAGCCGGATTGCCCTGCTGCCCGTCGCCCGGCCCGCCCCGCCGCTGGGGCTTGCAGCAGACACTCCCAGCGCCTTCTGCCTCGACACTGTTGCCTTCGGCCCCGGAGACACCCTGCTTCTCTACACCGACGGCCTGGCCGAGGCCCGCGACTTCGCGGGCGAGTTCTTCCCCGTCCTTGACCGTGCCGATACGTGGACCTGGGACTGCCCCAGCCGCCTCGTGCAGCACGTCAGCGTCGATGTGGACCGGCATGCGGGTGGGAGCCTCCAGGACGACCTGGCCCTTGTCGCTGTCCATCATCCAACGCACCCCGTCCACTCCGAACAGGCGTCACCGTGAACGTCCACAGTCCGAAGGCCCGCACGCCCGCGCAGAGAATCCCGAACCCCGCGCCGCACATCATGCGCATCGTCTCGCAGGCACTGCGCACGACATCAGAAGGGACGGTGACGAGGATGACCACGCCCAGACTCCTCCTGTTCCGGCACCCGAGTGCACTGCTCGCCGTCTATCTCGCTGCGGCCTGCGCACTGCAACTGAAGGCCTCTGCAGTGGGCTTGGTCCGCTGGTCGGACTACTCGGTGCTGACACCCGTGATGGCGGCAGCCCTGCTGCCCCTCAGGCACACCCTGTTCTTCGGAGCCTCCACGCTGGCGACCAGCGTGGCCATCTACGGTTTCGTCATTCCAGGCGTGTCGGAGGGCGGCCGGATGGTTGTCGTTACCGCAGCCTTCCTTTCTCTGGGAATGAGTCTGGTCATCTGCCGAGTGCGGATCCGCCAGAAGGCGAGGTGCGTCTTCGCCGTACCTGCCCCGAGCGGTAAGGAGACGGGCCGCATCGCCTCTGCACCACGTCAGGTCACCGGTGATCTGTGCGCCTCCCTGCTGGCCGGGGGACCACCGCCCGGGCGCCTGCCGCAACCGGCAGCTCTGGAACTCGCATACGGCCGGGTCGATGACGGAAGGCCACAGGCCCATTGGCTCGACGCGATCCCCCTGTCCGGAGCCCGGGTGGCGCTGGTCGCCGGCAGCGTGACCGAGGACGGAGAACCGGCGCCTACTCTGGTGCCCGAACTCCGCGTCGCGGTACGAACGCTGGCGGACATCGACATGCGACCGGACGAGACGCTCATCCATCTCCAGGACGTCCTCCACCGGCTGCAACCGGACGACGCCGCCCACGACGTCGCGGCAAGCTGCATGTACGCCGTCTATGACCCCGTCACGGCCATCTGCACCCTCGCCTGCGCCGGCCACCCCGCCCCCATCGTCATCAGCCCCGAGGGTGTGCCCATCGCCGTCGACCTGTCCTCCGGAGCACCGCTCGGGCGCGCACGAGCACATGTCGCGACCGCCGATATCCGGCTCCGCGAAGGCAGCGTGCTCCTGCTGCACACGCACTCCGCGAAGCCAACCGGTTCCGAGACCAGGATCGATGGATACACCGTGCCCGAACGATGCATCGAGCCGCAGTCCTCGCTCACAGACACCTGCCACACCGCCCTGCAGGCCCTTGCGACAGAGGGTGGCCCTCGTCAACTGCACGTGCTCGCCGCCCGAACCCGCACCCTCGACACCACCACCGTGGCCACGTGGGACCTCACCGCCGATCCAGCGGCCGTCTCCGCCGCGCGCGAACATGTCACCGGCCAGCTGACGACATGGGGCCTGGACGAGGCCACCCCCACCACCGTCCTGATCGTCAGCGAACTGGTCACCAACGCCATCCGCCACGCTCAGCCACCGCTGCATCTCCGCCTGATCCGCTGCGACACCCGCCTCACCTGCGAGGTCACCGACGGCAGCACCGCCACCCCCCACCTGCGCCGCGCCCGCACCCTCGACGAAAGCGGCCGGGGACTGTTCATCGTCGCCCAACTCACCTGCCGCTGGGGCACCCGCCACCACCCGCAGGGCAAAACCATCTGGGCCGAACACACCCCGCAACGCGCAACAACGTAGAAGGAGACGCCCCGTGCGCCGCCTCGCAGGAAGCACTTGTCCAGGCGACGCCTTCGCGTTCGAGGTGGGTGTGCCTGACGGCACAGATCTGGAACGTCAGCAGGTAGCGGCGCAGAGTGGAGGGGCTGCCGGGGCGGCACCGGTCGTGCCAGCGCCCATCTCACCGCTTTTCAGATGGCCATCTCCTCGCGGATCAGACGGGCCAGTTCCGCCGGGTGCGAGAGGAACGGCGAGTGCCCGCTGTCCATCAGACGCACGCGGTTGGCTTGCCGGGCCATGGAGTACTGAAACGCGGCAGGAATCGCGCGATCCTGCGCGCAGACGATGTAGGAGCTCGGTACGTCGTGCCAGATGGCCCGGGTGAGAGGCTGGGTGACCGAAGCGAGGGACTGCGAGCGCAGAGATGCCGCGACGGACTCCGCCAGTTGTGGGTCGACGCCGTTGTACAGCACTTCCACCGGATCGGACACGCCGAAGTAGCCCGGACGGACGCCTTCCTCTTCATGGACGTCCCAGTACGCGGGATGGACGCCTCCCGTCGGTGTCAGCACCGTGTCACCGACGTCCTGCATCATCGCTGCCAGGTAGATCACCCGCACGATGCCGGGCCCCGCCGGCGTCTGCGACACGGGCGCTCCCCCGTAGGAATGGCCGAGGACCACCGCCGGTCCTCCGATTTCCCCCAGGACGGCTTCGATGCGAGCCGAATCCGCGTACAGGTCCCCGAGGAGTTCGAGGTCCTCCCCGGTACTGGGCAGGCGAACGGTTCTCACGTCTACATCGGGGAGACACGAGGCAAGGTGGTGCCAGGCAGGGGAGTCGTGCCAGGCACCATGGACGAGGAGCAGAGCCGGAAGTGACATGAGAGAGCTTTCGGGTGGGCGGAGGGGATCAGGCGGGCCGCACCGATCACAGGGCGGCGGAGGCCGATATCAGCGGGTAGTCGATGAGTTCACTCCGCGTCGCTGGACAAGCGGCACCGTGACGAAGACGCCCTAGCCGGGCTTCGTCAGGGGGCGCAGGTGGAGGCCCACAGGATCTGCCTCAGCGCTGCCGCGGGACAGGAGCGGCCGGCTGCTGACGGACATCGTCCGCACCACCCGCGCCGTAGGGGATGTGGCAGGCCGGCATCGCCAACTGGAAGCGTCAGCCTTCGCGGAGCGGACCCATGTCGACTACGTCGAAGCCCAGACGCCCGAGCAACCACGTGACGTCCGCTTAGCCGACTCATCGTCCCCGGCTATGGGGAGGGCAGTTCTGTTGCCCGCCGCCTGCGGCCGAGCAAAGCCCCTGAAGTGTTTGTAGTCGACGTTGTTGATCGCCTTGACGACGTTCGCCTCCCTGAAATGCCGCTGAAGCATTTCACTGCTCGTCGTGGAGGCCCCGGCGATCTCCGTGACGCCTGGCAGTTGCCGCGTATTGCGGTTCGTCATGTCGATGATCGGCTTTCCGGATCCCAGGTCCCCCGGAAGCGACCGGTGTTCCGCGAGAGGCATCAGCAGGGTCAGCCACTCCCCCTCCTGCGCGGCTTCCTCGGGAGTGACTATCCGGACGCGACCGGGATGAATCCGCTCCAGATCTGTGAACGGTTCGCGATCGCCCACCATGCTGTAGGCCACATCGATTCCGTGTCCGGACAACAGGAACGCATCGCCGTGATGGGTGGTGGCGAGAAAGTCACAGCTGTCTTTGTCCTCGAAAAAGCCCCCCATCAGTCACACTCCAATCAGCCGCCACTACTGTGCGCAAACCTCACTGAAGCCCGGCTCCACTCTCAATCGGAATGCGAATGTCCGTATGTTACCTCCGGACCGGCGGGCAGCAAAAAACTTTCACTGAATGAAAGTTTGGCTCGACATCGGAATTCATTATATAAACGAGCGCTACTTTATGGATGTCAGGCAGGCCCGACGGCATCGAGTGCGAGGGAAGGACTCCACCATGTCCGCAGCAACCGCAACTTCTGCTCCGACCAAGACCGTTGACGTCGCAGGGACCCCGTTCGCCTACCGCGAGGTGGGCACGGACGAGGGCGTTCCGCTGGTCCTCCTGCACCACGTGACCGCGGTGCTGGACGACTGGGACCCCGCCGTCGTCGACGGCCTGGCAGCCGAACGGCGCGTCATCCTGGTCGACCTGCGCGGGGTCGGGCGCTCCGGCGGGACGACCCCCGATACCTTCGAGGCGATGGCCGACGACACCGTCGCCTTCCTGGACGCCCTCGGCCTGGAGGCGGTCGACCTGCTCGGATACTCCCTGGGCGGCATCGTCGCCCAGGTCGTCGCCCAGCAGTACCGCGACCGCGTCCGCCGGATCATCCTGGCCGCCACGGCGCCCGCCGGTGCCCAGGGACCGGCTGCCACCGGCGCCACGCTCCAGACGGCCATCCAGAAGGCGACCGAGCTGGGCAAGCACCCCAAGCACTTCCTGTTCTTCGAACCGTCGCCGGCAAGCCAGGCAGCCGGGGACTCCTTCCTCGCCCGTCTGGACCAGCGCACCGCCGATGACCGCGACACCCCGATCTCCAACGAGGCCATCGGCGCCCAGCTTGCCGCGCTCACCACGTGGGAGCAGGACGCCTCGCCGGCCGGCCTGGCAGCCGTGAAGCAGCCCGCACTCGTCGTCAACGGCGACAACGACACGATGTGGCCCACAGCGGCCGGCACCCTCCGCCTCGCCCAGCTGCTCCCCGACGCGAAGCTCGCCGTCTACCCCGACTCCGGCCACGGCGGCATCTTCCAGTACCACGAGATGTTCGTGCAGCAGGCCCTGGACTTCCTCCGCAACTGACATCACACCGGGGCAGTCGTCACCCTTGTCCCGAACCGCGTCCCGGTCGCCCTTCGCGGGCGCTGCCGGGCTACCAGGGGCCGTGCCCCACCCGTGGCGGGCCACCACCACCGACGATGCCTGTCGGAGTCGTATCCCCGGTCGGCGTGCAAGCAGGGGGCCGTTGGCGAGGACATCCCCGCCGGCCCCGGATCGGCGGGACCGCATCCAGCGGTGGCAGAGGCCGGGTGACGCCATGTCGGTTGCCGCCGGTTGGTGTGCCGCGATCGGAGTTCCGGACCGGTCGACAGGCGAGGCCTCCAGGAGGCCTGGGCCGCGCAGTCCTGCAATTCGCCGGCCCCATCCGCTCCCGGGAGGGGCGGACCGGCCGTTTGGCGGACCCCGCGCTGGTCTGGGGCCGCCAAACTGCGTAGAAACGCACAGGTATGCGCATAAGGGCGCCAAGCATCTGGCCATCGTGTAGCCCCACTGCGGCTCCCGCGGCAGGTGCGCGCCCACCACCTCGAACCCCGGATCGGCAGTCAACTGCCCGGTCAGCACCACCTGCCGTGCGATGCGGGTCACCTTGCGTGCTCATCTTTGACTGTCTGTGTTGACGCGTAGGGGGTAGGTCACAGTCGATGTCGCCTTCTCGGCTGCCTTGCCTTGTGGGGTGGTGGTGGGGGACAGGGGCCTGGCTGATGGGCCAGACTGGGCACAGACACCTTTGGTAAAGGAGGCGGGAGGGCGTGAGTGTCGCCACGATCGACCACACCGGTCCCTGGACCGTCGCCGATGTTCTGGCGCTTCCGGAGGACCGGCGTGTCCGTTACGAGTTGCTTGGGGAATCCCTGGTGATGTCACCAGCTCCTGGCCTGCGTCACCAGCGGGTGTCTTTCCGCCTGCACACCGCGCTGGAGGCCGCGGCACGGGCTGCCGGCGCGAAGGTGGAGGTGTTGGAGGCGATCAATGTCGTCCTTCCCTCTGGGCTGGTTGTCCCGGACATCGTGGTAGCCGATGCTGCTGCGACGGCCACGGACGGGGTCAGCATCGACGCGGAGGCGGTGCTGCTGGTCGTCGAGCTCGTCTCGCCGGGGAACAAGACCATGGACCGCCGTCTGAAGCCTTTGCTCTACGCCGAGGCGGGTATCCCGTCGTACTGGCGCGTGGAACTCGACCCGGCGCCTCAGCTGGTGATCACCGAGTTCGAGGGCGGCCGGTACGTCGAGCGCGCGACGGCGCTTCCTGGTGCTGTCACCCGAACGGAGAGCCCGTTCCCCTTCGAGATCGACCCCGCCGGGCTGGCCCGGCAGGCCGCCACAGAGGCGTAGACCGCGCCCGTGCCCCAGGCTGCCGCAGGGCGGACATACGTTGCCACGCGCACTAGGTCAAGCGGTGCCCTGCGCTCACAGGGATGGACCCGCGACCTGCAGGATGGATTCACGGACCGGGACGTCGGGTCCGCTGCACGAGTACTTCAGTAGCGACCGCTACGAGGGGTGCGGGGGCTCTGTCGTGCATTGTTGTGGGGCCGTCCGGCCAGGAGGCCCTTTTCGCTATGCGGTGGCAGGGGCGAGGTGTCAGGTGATCAGTCGGGGGAGGGTGAGGGCGGCGGCGCGGTGATGGAGCCAGATGTTGTTGGCGATGACGCCTCGGTAGGGAACCCGGCGGTTGCACCTGGCGACGAGCCAGGCGATGGCGCGTGCGACATGTGGCCGCCATCGGCGGTCTTCGTCGTGCCAGCCGGCGTCGGTGGCGGCCTGGGATCGGGCGGCGGCCAGCAGCTCGTAGTGCGGGTGGACGTTGAGGCTGCGTCCGGGCTTGGGAGGTGGTGCAGCTCTCGCGCAGGCACAGCCGGTGCATGCGTGCTTGAACTGGGCGATGCGGGCGCCGTCTGCGCGGCATGAGCTCCGGCTGGCTCTTGGCCGCCGGCGTGCGGGAGGAGAAGCGCACCAACCGCGCCGTCACCGTCCTCGAGCACCACCTCGAGTGGCTCCTGCAGGAGCACCCGCTCGCCGCCAAGTTCCACGAGCCGACCCGCCGGGTACGGTGGTCATCCCCTCCGGCAAGCCCGCCGCATAGATCGCGCACTGGCACCGCGCAATGGTCCGCTTCACGCACCAGGACGAGACCCCGCCGTCCAGCGACTCGCCCCCTGCCCCCGGTGCGACGGCCCCTGGCTCGCCGAGGCCCGAGACCTGCGCCTGGTCAACGGCCTCTCCTACATCGAGTGCCAGAGGCCCGACTGCGGCACCCTGTTGTGCAGCTCGCCCTCAGCGCCACCGCGGCCCTCACCGCCTCCGGGGGCCCGCAGGCCCTGCCGCGCCCCCCGTCGCGATAGGGCCGTTGCGCTCCGCCGGGCTTCCCTGAGCGCCCTGGCGTCCGCTGGATCCAGGAGCGCTGCGTGATTGGTCAAGATTTCATGCGCCGCTGCTCAAGATTCGTGGCTCTGCCTCGCCTACGGTCGTGCCTCAACGACCACCGGACCCCGGTGTGGCCGCCCGACGGCGGCCTCCGCCGGCGGGCCGGATTGATGGGAGAGGAGCGCGCAGCATGACCGATCTTGAGCAGTTGGATGACAAGCACGTGGCGCGGCTCGTGCGCATCACCGGGACGCTACTGGGAGTCCTCACGGTTTGCGCGGCCGCTCCATTCCGCAGTCGGTTGAAGGCCGCCTGCCATGTCGTGCAGCGGGTTGCGGCGCCGGCGGCGGCAGTGGCATGCGGCCGGCTGTACTGGCTGCACCGTCGGCGGGTAGTACGCGCCTTCGCTGTCTCCGACGCCGTGCAAGAGGTGATGCTGCCACCGCTTCCTTCGCGCGTCGGCGGTCTCGATCTCGCTTTCGTCTATCGCGCCTGTGGCGGGCAAGCCCGGGTAGGCGGGGACCTTTACGCGGTCGCCCGGGCCGATGCGGCGACCCGCATCATCATCGGCGACGTGAGGGGAGAGGGCTGCCCTCATTCCTTGACGTCATCGCCATCCTCAGTGCCTTCCGCGAGTGGGCGCCGCAACCTGTCTCCTTGGTTGAGTTGTCCGCCCGCTTGGAGGAAAGCTTCCTGAGGTACCTAGCCGACGCGGACGGCGGCACGGGTTCTGACGCGGACGAACGCTTCGCGACGGCGCTGATCCTGGAGGTGCCGGACGGTGAGACCGACGCCCGCATGGTCAACTTCGGCCATCCGCCGCCGGTGCGGGCACGGCCGGGAGAACTGGCCCTGCTCCCCGGCACGCCCTGCCCACCGCTCGGGCTCAGCCCGCTGTGCGACCTTCGCGCCCATGAGAGCGCCTTCGAACTCGGTCCCCACGACACGCTGTTGCTGTACACCGACGGTCTCATCGAGGCCCGGGACTGCAGCGGTGCCTCCTTCCCATTCCTGGAACGTGCCACTACGTGGACCTGGCAGGACAGGCAGCCACTTGTTCATGACCGACTGCGCAACGTCCTGGGAGAGATCCTCGAAGACATCGTCACCCATTGTGGTGCTCTGCCGGCCGATGATCTCGCGATGATTGCGCTGGCCCGCCACCAAGAAGGTCGTAAAGCAGTCCTTCCCCATCCGGCGGACTCTGGCCCCTCGGATGACAGTAAGACCATGCGGTGGTGCTGATTCCGAACGACGCGTCGTCGAGTCGCAGGTCGCTGGCATCTGCCGAGTCAGGCGGCGGCCATACGGCGCCATGCGACCGGTGAGATGCCGTAAGCGGCACGAAAGATCCGGCTGAAGTGCGCCGGGCTGCCGAAACCCCATCGCTGTGCGATTGTTTCCACCGTCAACCCGGACAGGTCGCGACGAGCAAGCTCTTCGCGACAGGATTCCAGCCGCTGATGGTGGATCCATCGGCTGACCGTCATGTCCTCGCACTGGAACAACTTGTGCAGATAGCGGACGGAGATGTGGTGCGCGGCCGCGATCATACCCGGGGAAAGCTCCGGTCGGCTCAGGTGGGCCAGGATGTAGTCACGGATGAGCAGTCGCTGCGTTTCTTCAGCAGTCGGCGTGACATCCGCGTTGAGTCGACCCTCATGGGCGACAAACGCGGTCAGGACGTCGATTATCCCCCGCTCCAGGTAATGATTTGCTCCCGTCAGGCAGGCGTTGGACTCCGCTGCTGCGGCAAGTCTGCTCACGAAAGAGGAAAGTATTCCGCCGATATAGTGCGTGGGTTGATATGCGTGGCCGACGACACCGGCCAGAAGTGAGTCAGGAACGTCCAGCAACTCAAGCGGGATGGCGGCGACGTTCTGGCGGAAGCTGCCGGGGAAGTCGCGGAGGAAGGGTCGTCGCGTGTCGACCACGACCAGTTCTCCAGGGGTGAGTAGCGTCTCATGCCCGTCCTGGGTCACGACGCTGCTGCCCGCTTCCTGCAGGCTCAGGAGCAGCGCACTGCTGGAGTCGTTGGCGATGGTCCCTCGAGTTCGGGCCATCCGCTGTGGACTCGCCTCGACGTGGCCCACATGAAGGGCGCCGACCGAGGCCAGCCAGAGAGATCCTCGGACCGCGTCCTGCTCGTGGGGGCGGATCTCAAACCGGGTGAATGCCTGATGGACGGCGTCCGTCCAATATTCCGCCCTCTCTTGAGGCGGAAGAATTTCAGTTCGGAATGCCTTGTTCACGATGTCACCGGCGTAAGCGAGGAGAAAAGGTTGTACGTCCCAAGCACCTGCGTGTCGGCACCTGAGGGCAGCCGGAAGGTCCGACATGCGCACGGTAGATCGTTTCAATGAGAACCGATGCGAGGGTGGTAAAGAATTGACGACACCTTTGCTGCAGCGATACTAATTCAAACGGTGTGGTGAACTTTGGAACTGCTGGCGCAGATTTTTGGCGTGCGCATCGCAACTACAAATTGTAGTCACCATTGAAGCTGAGAAGTGTGTAGCTACTGTGACCGTGTGTCAAAAAGATGGCTACTGCATTTACGGTGTGGCTAGCGTCGACGTCGCCTTCGATATCCGGGGTGCGGGACCGGGCGAAGTCAGGCCGCCGGCTCGCGAACGGCCGGTACCACTGGCACCCCGCCCAGCACGCGGATGGCTTCGGGGGACCACCAGTAGCGGCGCCAGTAGTGCACGGGCCACCTACCCGACCTTCGCCGTCTACGCCGGCACCAAGGCGTTCGTCTCGCACCTGTCGAAGCACCTTCGGGTCGAGCTGGGCCCGAAGAGTGTCCGGGTTTCCGCGATCGAGCCCGGGATCGTGGGCACGGAGCTGCAGGACCACGTCACGGACCCCGGCGCCAGCGCGTGGCTGGAGGGGTCGAAGGAGACCATTGACTGGCTTCAGTCGGACGACATCGCGCAGACGGTTGGATTCATCGCTTCCATGCCGCTGAGGGTCAACCTCCCGCGGGTCTTTATCATGCCGACGGCCCAGCCCAGCTGACGTCGGACGGCGCTGGACGCCTGGACGCGCGACGACGCGGACACCCTGGCCTGGTATCGGGCGATGGGCTTCGCCGAGAGCGACCACTACCTGCACGTCTTCGCCAGCCACTACACCTCGTCCGGTGAACCCGGCCACGCTATCGAGGCTGCCCGAGCAGGCCTGCGGCCCATCGCACTGTTCCTGCACGCCACGCTCGCCGACGAAGAGGGACTGCGGGGCGAGTTCGCCCGGGTCCACGTCTGCCGCCGCTTCTCCACGCCGGTCTGAGTCCGGCTTGCCCGCCGTCCCGCAGCCGCCCGGAGCCGGCCGCAGGACGGTGGGCGTTCAGCGGGCGTGATGTCGCGCCGCCCCGGCCAACACGGGGGGCCGCGGGCGGGGCCTCAGCACGCCCACCAGTCGGCGGCCACAGCGTCGCCGCCATGGGCACATTCAACGTCGGGCTACAACGCATCACCTCATCGGCTGCTAGGCGCTCGGGATCGTGGACGCCGACCGGGAAACGCGGCCGTTCGTCGTCCAGATCGCGCACGCCGACGGTCGCGAGGAGCGCGTCACCGCCCGCGCCGTCATCGACGCCTCCGGCACCTGGGCCGTGCCCAGCCCGGCCGGCGGCAACGGCCTGCCCGCCCTGGGCGAGAAGACGGCGGCCGACCGCATCGCCTACCGCGTCCCGGACCTGAACGACCCTGCGGTGCGCACCCGGTACGCGAGCAAGCGCACCGCCGTGATCGGCTCCGGCGCCTCCGCCTTCACCGCTCTCGCCTACCTCGCCGACCTGGCCAAGACCGACGACGGCGCCGGCACGCACGCGGTATGGATCCTGCGGCGCGGCATCTCCGGCGACACCTTCGGCGGCGGAGCAGCCGACCAGCTCCCCGCCCGCGGGGCCCTCGGCCTTGCCGCCAAGGCAGCCGTCGACAACGGCCACGCCAACGCCGTGACCGGCTTCCGCACCGAGGCCATCGAACGCGACACCGACGGCCGCCTGGTCCTGGTCGACGCAGCCTGGAGCCCGTCGACGAGGTCATCGCGCTGACCGGCTTCCGCCCCGACCTGACGTTCCTGTCGGAGATCCGGCTCGGCCTGGACGAGCGACTGCAGGCCCCGACCGCCCTCGCCCCGCTGATCGACCCCAACGTGCACTCCTGCGGCACCGTCTACCCGCACGGCGTGAACGAACTGTCCCACCCCGAGCAGGACATCTACCTGGTGGGCATGAAGTCCTATGGCCGCGCCCCGACCTTCCTGGCCATGACCGGCTACGAGCAGACCCGCTCCATCACCGCCGCCATCGCCGGCGACCACGAGGCCGCCGAACGCGTCGAGCTCACCCTCCCCGACACCGGCGTGTGCGGCGGCGCCGGCCTATTCGACCAGCCCGACACCACCCAGGACGCAGGAGGCGGCTGCTGCGCTGCCCCGGCCGTCCTGCAGATCGGCATCGGCGCACCCGCCACCACCAGCGGCGGCTGCTGACCCCCACCCCGCCCGGAGAGAAGAGGCACGTCATGTCCCGCGTACAGCTCGCCCTCCGCGTCCCCGACCTTCAGGCGTCCATCGCCTTCTACACCAAGCTGTTCGGCACCGAACCGGCCAAACTCCGCGACGGCTACGCCAACTTCGCCATCACCGAACCCCCGCTCAAGCTCGTCCTGTTCCAGGGCGAGCCCGGCGAGGACACCCGCATGGACCACCTCGGCGTCGAAGTCGCCTCCACCGACGACGTCACCGCCGCCACCCGCCGACTCGATCAAGCAGGCCTGGCCACCACCGAGGAGAACGACACCACCTGCTGCTACGCCCTGCAGGACAAGGTCTGGGTCCACGGCCCCGGCAAAGAGCCCTGGGAGGTCTACGTCGTCAAGGCCGACGCCGGAGACCTGACCAAGCAACCGGCAAGCACCTGCTGCACCACCGACACCACCCCGGCCGAACCTCAGGCCACTACAGCCGGCGGCTGCTGCTGACCCCGTGACCAACCCCCTATCACACGCGGCTTGGACCGGAGAAGGGAGCCGGTCCAGGCCGCGCGCCGCCCTGCCCGCACTTTCCGTCACACAGATCACCACCGGGCGGTGCCAGCTGTCGGAGGCGCCTTTGCGTAGCCATCCGGCGAGCGCCGCGATGCGGTGGTAGATCACTGGCCGCCCACTGGAGCTGCACGCCCGGCAGGGAGCAGTTGGGTACCTCGGCGACCACGGGTCTGCTCCAGGTGCCGTCGCCGTGCCCGAGGCGCAGGAGCATGCGGATTCGTCGCGCGAAGGCGACCTTCGCGGTGGTGTAGGGGCCTTCGTTGTCGCAGCCGTCCCAAACGTCGTCGATCGCGACGGAGAAGACCTCGTTCACCGGGCCCACCTAATAGGTGAGAAGGTAGCGGCGCAGGCGACGCCACCAGTCTTTGCCGCTGCCGGCACCGGCTGCGCCTCTGCCATGGACCCGAGGGCTACCTCGCCGCCCTTTGACAGTCTCGCGGACGCTGACGGGTCGGCACCCAATCGGGATGACGGCCCGTCGGAGTCTTGGTCGACCGCGACCTGCTGGGGATCCATCACCCGCGTCCGACACCGTCAGGGCTTGGATCTTCTTCGGAAAGCCGTCCGGGGGCGTCCTGTCGAAGAAACCGCGTGTGCCCGACGCCGAGGGTGGAGGCTTGCCCGCGGGCACGGCGGCTGGCACGCCAGATCAGCGGGGTTCCCACCGCGGCGGGCAGTAGCCAGTAGGCCAACGTGGGTAGTCGGTCCCAGACCGGCAGTTGGGGTCCGTTGTCGACGTAGAACGCGGTCAGCATCGCGACATAGGAACCGCCCATGCCGATGATGTGCGCGCTGTCGCCGGACCAACTCCGACGTCTGGCCGTACGCCCGAGACATGCCCCGGCGAACGCCGCCGCACCGATCAGGAACAGGTGGTAGTCCTCGCGCGGGCGTATTGCCGTCAGGGCCGTGGCGGTGGCGAAGACCGCGCAGATCGCCCAGAAGTACACACCGCCGAAATTGCTGTGCCGCCCGCGGCCCTTGCGCCGCACCAGCGCCGCCGTCGCTCCGGCCACCACGGCCACCAGCGCCGCCACCACGTGCACGGCCAGAAACGCCAGGAACGCCGGCGAGGTCTCCGGTACGTGGATGCCGAAAAGGTCCATTCGCCCACCCCTATGAGTAGTGTGGCTACCTATATAGCAACGCTACTGCTCGGTCTCTGGTCCGGGAAGCGCTGGACGAGTAGCGTCACTACGCATGAGGGCAGAAGTACTGAAAGGTCACCTGGATGCCTTGCTGCTGGCCACGCTCGAAGAGGGCCCCCGGCACGGCTATGCGGTCAAGGAGGCACTGCGCGACCGCTCGGCCGGACGCATCGACCTGCCCACCGGCACCATCTATCCGGCGCTGCGCCGCCTGGAGGAGTCGGGTCTGATCACCGGCACCTGGGATACCGGCGGCCCCCGCCCCCGCCGCAGCTACACGCTCACCAAGGCCGGCCGCACCGCCCTGGCCGGCGAGCGCACCGGCTGGCAGGAATTCTCCGCGCTCATCACGACCCTGCTGGAAGGCCAGCCGTGGCCACGCCCCACCTGATCGACGCCTACCTGGACGCCCTGCGCGACCGACTGCCCGCCGACATCGCCGCTGAACTGGCCGACGGCCTGCTCGCGTCTTACGACGACCTCCGCGACCAGGGACTTGCCCCCGACGCCGCGGCCAAGGCGGCCATCGCCGATTTCGGCACCCTCGAACAGGTCACCAACGCCTTCGCGCACATCGCTCCCGGGCGCCGCCTCGCCCGCAGACTGCTTGCCACCGGCCCCCTGGTCGGCGGCTGTTGGGCCACCGTGCTGCTCACCACGCCAACCTGGCACACCATGCCCGCCGCCGCGCACGCGGCCCTGCCGCTGACCCTGCTCGTCGTCGTCAGTCTGCTCGCGGTCGCCTGGCGCGGACCCTACCGCGGCATCCGGCCCGCTGCGATCGCCGCCGGTACCAGCCTGCTGACCCTCGACGCCGCAGCGCTGGCCATGCTCGCCCTACTCGCGCCCACGCTCACCGGCCCCCTCCTGCTCGCTGCCACCGCAAGCGCCTGCCGGTTCGCCCTGACTCTGCGCGCGCTTCCCCATCTCCGCACAGTCGCCTGACCCGTCCTCTTCGAGGGGCAACGTGAGTTGTCTTCCGCATCAGGTAGCGCAGCAGCTGGAGCCCGCGCGACCGAGACCCCTACTCACAGCCAAGGCAATGAGGCATTCGCGCCACCGCGCTCCCCACCGGCAGCGCACGACGGCTTTCCTCACGCGCGGCGGCGACACGTTCCCGCGGTCGTCGGTTCACAGGGAAGGGATGCTGCGCGAGATGAGGGAGCCTCGATTCCTCGTGCACTCGTGAAGGCCAGAGGCACTCTGCCCAGGACCAGACGAGGACTCAGGCGATGATCTGGCGCACCTTTCAGGCGGCTTAGCGCGCAAGACGCCCTCCCCGGCCCCGGCGCTACCCGCCGTCGTCGACTTGGACCGGCTGGCGAGACTGACGTTGACGGCTTCCAGGAAGTGGCCGCACGCTCCCAAAATACCCCCCCGGGGTATCTGTTACGGTGGCTGCAGATACCCCCGGGGGTAAGAGTGTGAGGAGGGAGAGGGCCGTGTTCTTTGCCGACATCCTGGAGACCGAAGGGTTGGGCAACCGCAGCTACCTGGTGGGCGGGGCCCGCTTTGCGGTCGTGGTGGACCCGCCGCGGGACATCGACCGGGTGATTGCCGCGGCCGCCCGGCGAGGGGTGCGGATCACGGCAGTCGCCGAGACGCACGTGCACAACGACTACATCACCGGCGGCCTGGAACTGGCCCGTCTGACCGGCGCCCGCTACCTGGTACCCGCAGGGGCGTCGGTGGCCTACACGAGGGTCCCGGTGATCGACGGGGACGTGGAGCACATCGACGACGGGCTTGTGCTGCGGGCCGTGGCCACCCCGGGCCACACCCCGCACCACACCTCCTATGTGCTGGAGGAAGATGGTCAGGCGGTGGCCGCCTTCACGGGCGGGTCGCTGCTGATCGGCAGTGTGGGACGGCCCGACCTGGTGGAGCCGCGACTGACCGGGCAACTCGCGCGCGCCCAGCACGCCTCGGTGCACCGGCTCGCCGCAGAACTGGACGATGAGGTGGCGGTGCTGCCCACCCACGGGTTCGGCAGTTTCTGCTCCTCCACCCCCGCGCGGGGCGACCACAGCACCATCGGCGGCGAGAAGGCCTCCAACCCGGCGCTGCTCAAAGACGTGGACGACTTCGTGGCCGCGCTGCTGGCCTCACTGGACGACGTGCCGGCCTACTACGCACACATGGGTCCGGCCAACGCCGCCGGTCCGGCACCGGTGGACCTGACCGCGCCGCAGCACGCCGACGCCGGCGAGATCGCGCGGCGCCTCGCGGCGGGGGAGTGGGTCGTCGACCTCCGCAGCCGGACGGCCTTCGCCGACGGTCACCTGGCCGGGTCGTACAACTTCGAGGTCGAAGGGCAGCTGGCGACCTATCTGGCGTGGATGATCCCGTGGGGCAAGCCGGTAACGCTCCTGGCCGGCAGCGCCGACGCCCTTGCCCGCGCCCAGCGGGAGCTGGCACGCGTGGGCATCGACCGCCCCGCCGCGGCCGCCGTCGGCTCACCGGCCGACTGGGTCACCGGGCGAGACCAGCCAGTGTCGTTCCCGCCGGCGACGTTCGCCGACCTGGCCGCCGCAGTGCTCCCATTGCCCGCCCCTCCGCCGCGTCCACTCGCGGACGGTCCAAAGCCGGCGAACCGTTTCGCGCTTGAGGGGCGGGGTCCGGGCGGCTCAACGCCACTTCGGCGCCCGAGGCCGGCCCCGGCTTGGGCCGGCTGTGTGGGCGTGGCCGCCTGACCGGTGATCGCTCAGCGCACGCGTCCGAGGTGGATGACGCTGACGCGGATCTGCTGTTCGCTGATCTCGTACATCACGCGGTAGGCGCCGATGTGGATGCGCAGCAGGTCGGCGCTGCCGAATGCGCCTTCGGGGCGTGGGTCGACGGCGAGATGGTCGACGGCGGTGAACACCTGGCGTACCCCGTCGGGGTCGACCTTGGCCAGCCGTTCTGCCTGGGCGAGGGCCTCGGGCTCCCAAATGACCTCGTAGCTCACGCTGTGCCCTCGCCGAAGATCCGCCGGTAGGCCTCGTCGTGCGAAACACCGGCGTCCTCACCTCGGGCCTGGCGCGCCCGGTAGGACGCTAGGGCCCGCAGTTCCTGCAGTTCCAGGGCGTCGGCAGGGCTGACCAGTATGGCGACGGTCTGGCCGTGGTCGGTGATGGCGACCGGTTCGCGGGTAGCGCTGACCTCGCGGGCGATGGCACCCAGGCGGGCCCGGGCTTCCACGATCGAGTACGTCGTCTCCGTCATGCACACCACCTTACATAAGTGTGCACGGCGTGGGAGGCCGTGCCGGGACACAGGCGGGTGCTGCGGGGTACCGCGCAGGTGCGGGGGAAATTGAGGTCCGGCGAAGTTCTCCCGCGTACGCGCGGAGGCGAGCATCCCGCAAGCCCCGGTACACGCCCCGGGTGTTGCATGCTCCTTGCTCTGTTCTCAGCCTCAGAAGGCACCGGGTACGTACCCGTAGCCCTCATGCTGTGGTGCGCCACCACGAGAGGAGACCGCACCTTGTCCGATGCGAACGTCCGTATCCCTGCCGAGGCCCGGGACCGGCTGGCGCAGATCGCGGCCGCCGAGGGCCTGTCGCTGCGCGCCTATCTGGCCCGCCTCGCCGACACTCTCCTGACCCCCGCCGAGCGGACCGAGCGCGCCGAGCAGGCTCGTTCCGTGCTGATTGCTTGGAACGGCTACGCCCCCACCTCTACCGAGCAGGACGACCTGGACGCCGAACTCGACCGCCGCCTGACCCAGGCCACGACCACCCGGTGAACCGGCCGGGACCGTCCCCTCGAAGGGCTCGGCCTGGTCTGGTTGGTTTGGGCGACGGTGTGGCCGCCGGCGATGGAGCCGCTCTGTACGCCGCCGTTGATGATCACGCCGGTGTTGAAGACCTGGCTGACGCGGGCGGTGAACTCGTCGCTTTCCAGGCCTTTGCGTTCCAGGAGGTCCTGGACGGAGGAGATGAGGCGGTGCTCGACGTCTTTGACGTACCGCTCGATGTCCAGGCGCTGGAAGATGTTCTGCGGGCTTGGTTGTGCGAGCTGCTCGCGCAGCGAGTTGATGTGCAGGGGAGGCGCGGGCACGTCCCAGCCTTCGGCCTGGGCCGCGCTGCGCTCTGTCGGCTCCGGTTCCTTCCCCCACACCAGGCGGAACCGGCGTGTGAGCTGCCACGTATGGCGTGGCATGGTGAGGAGGATGTCGCCGGGGATGGCGCACAGTGCGCTGAGCATGCCGGCGTCGATGGTGCGGATCGACCGCGGTACTTGTTCTGTACCGGGAGCAGGACTCTGACGGAAACTTCCAGGTACAGGATGTCGCCGTGCGTGGTGGCCCGCACGAAGGTGGTGGTGCTGAGGTCCTCCTCCCAGCTGCCGACGCGAATGGCGAGCATGTGCCGGGCCTCTTCGTCCTCGTGGGCAAGGACCTCCCCGGCCGGCCGCTTGCCGATCAGAGCCGGGTGGCCCTGGGGTGCGAAGCGCCGGCAACTATGGGGCCTGTCTCGGCTACCAATCGATCGCCTCTCAGGGCACTTTGAACTCCCCCGGTACTGCGGCAGTCAAGTCCACACGTGGTCAGTGCCAGTCATCCTTGCCGTCCTCTTGATGGTGCAAATGTGACTGGAGTAGCGTCAGGTTCAAGATCGTGTCACCTCAGTTTTTGTCCGGAGATGTCCTTCAGAAAACAAGTGAACACGGTTGAATCCGCCCACTACGCGCTGATCAGAGAGGAGATGCCGCACCGTGAGTTCTATTGGCCGCGATTGTACTACCGCTTGATGGCCACGGGTGATCCGGAAAAGGTGCGCAGGCGATGGAAGCCCGTCGCGTGGGCGACACTAGTCCTCGAAATATCTGGCGGCCTGAGCGACCTGCCGCCGATCCTGCCCTGGTGGGGCGATCGGTGATCTCACACTGCGTACACGTAGTGGCCGCCAGTGGGGAATCGAAGTGGCCGCGATGGGGTGTGTACTGGGAGTCAGTGGATTCCTGGAGCGAGGATGGAGGGGAGGCGCTCAACCGTGGCAGGGATACTCGCCACAGAAGATCAAGTGGTCGTGCATTTGGCGTGGTGGGAAAAGGCGGCCGCCCATCACCGCGACGTGCGTGTGCCTCTGGAGGCCGTGTGCCGAGTGACGGTCGAGCCTGACTGGTGGCGAGCCGTGCGCGGTGTTCACGAGCGCGGCCTCTGCATTTCCGGCACCCTGTGTATTGGCACGCGCTGCCATCAGGCCGGGAAGGACTTCGCTGCCGTGCGGCGGGGCAGGCCCGCGGTGTACGTCGAACTCCGGCCCTCCGCCCCATTTCGCCTTCTCGCCTCCTCCGCACGGGACGACAAGGAAGCCGAAGCAACAGCCGGGCACATTGCCCAGGCCGCGCCGAACATCGACACATCAACACCGTGGCGGCAGCCCCTACCCATGCTCGATGAATCGGAATATGCGGCGGCGCTGGAATATCACCAGCGGCGGTCCAGCGCGTGGCATCGGGTGGGGGGCGCGCTTGATCGTTTGGGAGGACGGGCTTGGTCAGGCCCGTGTCAGGCTGCGCAACGGCTTCGCAGGGCAAAAAACAGCCCCCCGTAGTACTGCGCGTGCCCTGAAGCTCCAGTCGTCACTGTCACCTCGGTATCGCGCCGGCTTGCGCAGGCAGGCATCGGCGCACGCCGCAGTACACGCCTGGGCGCGGGCGATGCATATTGCCAAGTTGGTGGCGCCGGTGGCGCTGACCAGCCGGAAGGTGTGAACGCCGAATCCCTCAATGGTGCGGAAGGAGCGCGGGATCCCGCGGTTGGACATGTTCCACATGGTGTGGTGCGTGGCCTCGGTGTGCAGGGACACGAAGTCCCAGAAGGTGTCGTGGGCGCTCTGCGCCTGCGGGATCTCCCGGTCCGGGTGCGGTTTGCCGGCGTGGATGACGTCCGGGAACTTGATCGCGTCCTGGATGAAGAACACCGGGATGTTGTTGCCGACCAGGTCACGCCCTCGGACGTGTAGAACTTAGTGGCGAACCCACGGGTGTCGCGCACGGTGTCGGCGGAGCCTCGCGAGCCCAGGACGGTGGAGAACCGCACGAAGACCGGCGTGTCGACGTCCTTGGCGAGGAAGGCCGCCTTGCAGACCTCGGCAGCCGTGCCGTAACCCCGGAAGACACCGTGCGCCGCAGCGCCCCGGGCGTGCACCACGCGCTCCGGGATCCGCTCGTGGTCGAAGTGCATGACCTTCTCGCGCAGGTGGTGGTCCTGCAGCAGCACCGGACCGCGCGGTCCGGCCTTGAGCGAGTGGTCGGTGTCGGGCAGGCGTGCACCCTGCGCGGTCGTGAGGAACGCACCGTCCTGGGCCCGCACGGTCTTGGACGGGCCGTCCGCGCGCTCCGTCGCACTGAGCGGGGTGGGAACACCTTGGTCGGGCTTGGCCGGCAGCGGCGCGTGCGGCTCGACAGGTTCCTCCACCGTCGGCGGCATGCTCGCCGGTACCCCGGGGATGTCCGCCCGTCCTGCGGGGGTGAGTTCGGCGGCCATGTCCGTGACCTTGTCGACGATCTTCTTCACCGGGCCGGCTCGTTGGCCATGGCGCTCTCCTGCTCGTCCTCGGAAACCCTGTCGCTCCCGGGTAACCGGTGCCGCTCGCGGACAAACGGGGCCGAGCGGGATGTCCGCCGTTCGCGGCGGATGTCCCCCCGGGTGCAGGCTGCGCAGGTGGTGCGGGTTCGGCGGGTGGGCGTGATGCAAGGCCTTGCGCCCTCCGCGGGACGACGCCAATCACGGGAGCTAGCGATCACCGCGCTTCCGCCGTGGTTATCGCAGGGGCCATCGGGCCGCCACCGAACGACTGCGAGAAGCGACAGACCAGTGGGCCGTTCCGGCGGGCGCCGGAACGGCCTACGCATGTCAGGAGCGGCCGCGTCCGGTGATGAAGTCGCGTGCCCGGTCCACCAGCCCGGTCCCCGGCGCCAGGAGCTTGTTGCCGGGCGGGGTGTCCGGAGCGCTGGGGTGCGGGCGGGTCGGGGCGACCTTCTTGGCCCGCCGGACCTGGTCGCCGAGCTCGTTGAGCTGCTCGGGCGTGCAGGCCTGCGCCAGACTCGGGAAGAGTTGCTGCTCCTCCTCCCGGACGTGCTCGGTGACGTCGGTGACCAGCTTCTGCACCATCCGGTCGAAGCGGGGGTCGTCGATGTCGACGTCCTCTAGGTCCTTGAGGACCTGTTCGACCTCGGCGTGTTCCTGGATCTCCTTGTCGGCCAGGGCGTCCCCGCCGGGCAGGTGCTTGCGGACGGCCGGGTACAGGTACATCTCCTCGGCCACCGAGTGCCGCACCAGCTCGATGGTGACCTCGTCGAGCACGTTCCGGCGTTCCTTGTCGCCCGCGGGCAGGGCCCGCAGACGGGCGAAGTACTCCTCCACCTCGCGGTGGTCGGCCGTGAGCTCTGCGATGACATTTCCGCCGTGACCCATCACGTGACTCCCTTCCGTGTCCGGTCGACGTTCCTCTTGGAGGCAGCTTCCCGGTCCCTAGGCGGGCACGCCCCCTTTGTCAGCCATTCGGACGACGATGCTCTGTCGAGGCCGCCGCGGAGACCACGGGATCGAGCAGGATGTCGGCTGCGGTGCAGCCCAGTGCCTGGGCGGCGGCTAGTGTCTTCCCGGCCCCGGGAGCTGGCCGCGGCGGTGGCGAACTACGGTCACAGTCCGCCCCGGCCCCTTGGCGCCGGAGCCACCCGCCCCTTGGGCCGGTAGATCAGACGGGTGCGTTCTCCTCCGGGCACCCCTGGGCCGGTGCTCGTAGATTTGTACTTATGCCGGACCTTACGCTCGTGCAAATCGAGGGGATTGTCCGCGAAGCCCACGCGCACCAGGTGGACAAGTCGGGACGTCCCTATTTGGAGCACGTCCAGGCCGTGGTTGACGGCGTCAGGGAGCGGGGCGGCTCGGACGAGCAGATTGCCGCCGCTTGGCTGCATGACACGATCGAAGACGAGAAGCTCTCGAGAGAGTGGCTTGTCCTCGCGGAGCTTTCCCAGCACGTGAAGGACTTGGTCGACGCCATGACCAAGCGACCGGGGGAAAGCGACGAATCATACGTGCGGCGAATCCTTGCCGTGCCGGGCGCTCGCCTCATCGAGGAAGCCGACCTCGCGCATAACGCTGACCCCGCCCGGCTCGCCCTGATCGACGAACCCGCCCGGCGCCAGCTCGAGGAGAAGTACGCGAGGCTGAGGCGGCTGCTCGGCCTGACAGCGGGCGACGTGTAACGGCAACGGAGGCCATCCCGCTCCGCCGTCGCCCTGCGCTAACCGTTTGATGATGCCGCATGACTGGGTGGGTAGCCGCGCTACTTCGGACGGTCTTCGAGCAGCCCGATGCCGACGCCGTCCAGGCCCAGATTCAGCACGCCCTGGTGCCCAGGAACGAAGTTTCCCAAGGCACCCGAGCATCTGGATGCGGCCAGCACCGTCTACTTGCCTTCATTGCCCTCCACCCGCGAGATCTGGCGGCAGATCCGACCAGCTACAACGCCCTGTCGAGCTCGGAAGTGCACCAACTCGTCCATCGGTCAGCGACGCGAACATATCGCGCCTGCGACGAAGCAAGATAGGGCACGCGCCCTGCGGAGAACTCAACCGGTGGACGTGCCGCGTGCAGCCTGGGAAGGACCTCGGCGCGGTAGAAGTCGAAGAACTGCTTTTGATCGGGTCCGATCTGGTTCACGTAGACCTCGTCGAAGCCGGCCTGAGAGTAGGCGCTGATCGCTTCGACGTGGTCGTTGGTGGTGTCGCCGCAGACGATGGCGTCGGCGATCATGTCCTCGGTGACGAGGGTGGCGGCCTGCTCGAAGTGCTCCGGGGTGGGGAGGATCTGGGCCAGCTCGCCCGGAAGCTGCTCGTTGGGCCACAGCCGGTGCACGGTCTTCACCGCGCGCGCTCGGTCGGTGTCCCAGCAGACCTTCAGTCTGCCGATGACCGGCTTGCTCCCGCCACCGGCCCGCCGGAACTGCTCCACCAGCGCCGTATCGGGTGTCATCATGACGAAACCGTCCCCGATACGGCCGGCTAGCGCGGCGGCTTCGGGCCCGAAGCCGGAGATGTAAAGCGGAGCCGGTTCGGCGGGAATGGTGTAGAGGCGGGCGTTCTGCACGGTGTAGTGGGTGCCGTGGTGCGTGACGCGTTCTCCGGTGAAGAGTTTCCTGATGATCTGCACGGCCTCTTCGAGCATCTGCAGGCGCTCGGAGGCCTCGGGCCAAGCGTCGCCGAGAATGTGCTCGTTGAGTGCTTCACCGCTTCCCAGACCGAAGCGGAATCGGCCCTCGGTAAGCACGGCCGCTGTCGCGGCGGCCTGGGCGTTGATCGTCGGATGTAGACGTACCGTGGGACAGGTGACCAAAGTGGTGATTGGCAGCGACGTCACCTGTGACAACGCTCCGATCATGGACCAGACGAACGGACTCTCGCCCTGCTCGTCGTTCCAAGGATGGAAGTGGTCGGAGATGGCCAGCGCCTGGAAACCGGCCTGCTCGGCCATGCGTGCCTGGTCGAGCAGTTCCGCAGGGGCGAACTCCTCCGAGGACAGGAAGTATCCGTAGGCGGTCATCGCGTTTCCTTCTTACAGGTTGATGATCAGGCGACGAGCGATTCGGCGCGCAAGATGTCGCCTCGATGCTGCGCAGCAGCAACGTGGCCCCTGGGCCACATTGAGACATCGCCGTCAACGACTTGCTGGCTGCAAGGGCTCCGTCGGAGAGCCTCGGGCACGGCACTTTGGGCGGGCTGGACATCTCAACCGGCGTCGCTGAGGGCCTGCGGGCGGTTTCAGCACGGCCCGCACCTCCAAGCTGGGCACGTTCCATGGCAACGTCCGTATTCCCATCATGCGCGTTTCTCGCGTGCTGGCGCGCGCTGTGAGCGAGGTCCGGTGGTCATGGCGACGCTCAGGAAGGGACTCGGGTTCTGGCAGTGGGGCGAACCGTCGTCGAGTGTTCCGAGGTAAGGAGCCGCTCGGGGTGGGATCAGCTGGGCGGATACTGGGCGGCGCGAAGGCTGGCACAGGCTCTCGGTCAATGGATCGCGCCCGTCCGGCTCGCGGATCTCCTCCAGCCACAGCGTGTGTGCAGCACGAGCATCCCGTGCCACGGCCTCAGGACCGCCAGCCGCTCCCGGGTGCGCAAGGTGACATTGGCTACCACAACCCGACCGTGCCGGGCAGCGCCCCCACCAGCAGCGCATACGGCCGCTGGTCCTACTCGCCTGCGGCCCCAACCCAGTACGGGCGGGAGTAGAGCACCGGGTCGTCGCCGCGCTCATCGACGAACCCCAGGACATCGACCGTGCGCTTGGTCGGAAGGGCGAGCGCGGCCAGGTCCTCATCGCGGAGCACGACGGCACGGCCGTCAAGACGCTCCAGGCCCGCGCAATCTCCGACTGCGGGACCTCGACGTCCTCGCTCTCACAGACCCTCCGATGCCTGATCCTGGAGCCATCACGCGCATGAACCTGATGGAACCCCGCGCCGTGCTCCTCGGTCCCCGAGTAGAAGTGGACAGGGATGGTGACCAGCCCGAACGACACGTAGCCATCGCGCGCATACCGACAGCGTCCAGCCCCGCAGCAGCCTGCCCGCGCGGCGTGATGCCCCGGCACGGTGACAGCGGAGGACGCGCGGAGCGTGTTTATTGCGACAATTCATGGCAAGCCGGGCCCTTGGGGGGAAGTTGCATCAACGAGGAGTCCGTCATGATCATCCAAAAGATGCACGGCATGGGCATACGCAGCGAGCATGCGTACCTGGCTGGCCTGGCATCCATCGGCCTGTCCATCGCCGCCTGGGCCACCAGCATCACCGCGGAACCCGGCGTAGGCCTGGCCCGCGCCGACCGCTGGGGAATCTACGTCGGCGAGTGGGCCCCCACCTTCTTCGGCCTGGGTCTGGCCCTCAGCCAATATGAGCAGGCGGACGGCACGCTCCAGGAAAGCGACATCCATCACCTCAAGGACAAGGTGCAGGAAAAAGTAGCCGCCTGAGGAGCCCGTGCTCGCGCCCACAATCCAAGCTGCCCGTCCGGTTGTGCGGGGCCTACGCTGCGGCCGGGCGGGCGCAGACGCGGTCCCGCCGGACCCTTACCTGCCTGTCGCGGCGGGACCGCCCAACGCGCGCGGTCGAAGGCCGGCGAGCAACCGAAAACAAGGCACCCCGCCGTACCTCCCCACAAGGCGTCCCGCGGGGCTGGCTGAGGCTCTCGGGTTGTGCTCGGCAGTGTTGGGGCTGATCTAGTCCACCACGCGGATCGCATCCGGGTTCCACCAGTAGGTGCGCCAGTGGACGAGAAGCCGTCGCCCTCGAGGAACGTCACCTTCACCGGAACCGCGTGCCGCCCGTCCCGATACCGGACGCCGTGACCTCGAAGACCTGGAGGTCCCACCAGAACCACGCTCGTGTCGGTGTGAGGTCTCAGGACTTCCTTGACGGTTTGTCGTCAGGAGATCCTTGACGGTCGTCCTGCGCGCCCATGCCTTTGACGTAGAGCCTGGTGATCGGTCCTGGGTCCTTGCGGGGCCTGACAGCGAGTTCGTCCTCTCCATGCAGGATCCGGTAGTGGGTGTCCTCGATGACGACGGTGACGATCTTTCCGGCATGCCGTGGATCGAGCTTGATGAACTGGCCGTTGATCATGAAGCGGCCACTCGCATGCACCCTGCGCTGAGCCCGGATGGCACCAGCCGCTAGGGGCGGAGGCGGCAGCGGGGACGTCGCTGTTCCTGGGTGCGGACCAGGCCGCTGCGGGAGAGGACCCGGTGGACTGTGGCCCGCGACGGCGCCGAGTCCAGCCCGCGGCCGGCCAGCTCGTGGGAGATCCGGCGGGCACCCCAGCGAGGATGTCGGCGGCGCAGCTCGCAGATCTCGGCTTCCACCTCGGCGGACAGGCGAGTGGGGCTGTTCCGCGGGCGCCGGGAGCGGTCCAGTAGACCGGGCATGCCCTCCTGCTCGAACCGCCGCCGCCAACTGTGCAGGGTCTGACGCGAGGTGCCGTACCGGGCCGCGACCTCACCGATGGGAGACCCGCCCAGCACCTCGCGGACAGCCCGGTAGCGGTACTCGGCCAACTGCTGTACATCCACGACCACCGACCGAAGCACCCCCGCCGCACCGGAGGCCGGGAGATGACGGATGGTTCAGCCGAACGTGTCAACCACGTCCAGAGCACAAACGGTCAAGCATCTCCTGAGACCTCACATCGACACGCTCGCCGCCGGCCGTCCGGCAGCACCGCGCGCACCCCTGGCCGTCCGCGTGCTCACGGCGCTCCGTCACCGTGGCCCGGTAGATCTCGGACTCAGTGACAGCAATCTGCCCAGTCGTTGCCTAGCGCCCGAGGCGGTCATACGGCGGCCAAGGCGATCGCCGCGTAGTGGGTCGTGAAAGCGGCCACGGTGAAGGTGTGGAACACCTCGTGGAATCCGAACCAGCGCGGAGAGGGGTCGGGTCGTTGCGTTCCATACACCACGGCGCCTGCGGTATAGAGAACTCCGCCAACAACGATCAGCGTCACCACGGCCACTCCGCCAACGTGCATGAAGTCCGGCAGCAGAAACACGGCGGACCAGCCCAGCACAAGGTAGCAAGGGGTGTACAGCCAGCGAGGAGCCCCTACCCATAGCACCCGGAAGGCAACTCCGGCCAGGGCGCCGGTCCATACCAGCCCCAGCAGCAAGCCCCGCCTGTGCTGGGGAATCAGGAGCACGGTCAGCGGCGTATAGGTGCCCGCGATGATCACAAAGATGTTCGCGTGGTCCAGCCGCCGTAGCACAGCCTCCCCGCGAGGGCCCCAGGCGCCGCGATGGTAGACCGCGCTGGTGCCGAACAGCAGCCACGCGGAGGCGGAGTAGATTCCGCAGGCGAGAGCCGTCTGGGGTGTTCGTGCGAGCCAGATAAGTGTGAGGCCGGCGATCAGCGAGGCGGGGAACATTCCGGCGTGCAGCCAGCCGCGGAGTCTCGGTTTCAGAGGCTCCATCGCCTCGGAGACCGCCTCCACCATGTTGCCGACCTGGTGGGCGGCTCCTGCAGCTCCGTATCGGGCTGCCTCGGCGAGGCCGCTCGCGTGTTCGTGAGTGCGACCGGAAGCTTCACCGGTGGACCGAGCGCGGGCCGTGAAGTCCGGCTGCCTCTGGGGCCCCTGGGCGTCATCTGCGCACATATGTCCATGCTAGGAGCCCGCCTACGCCAGTGCATGAAGTCGGCGTACCGACACGGACCGTGGACGGCCTGCGTCGATCATGTGGCGTAGTCACCTCGGCACCGCACACCGAGGAGCTGCGGCGGCCCCTCTCGTTCTGCTCCCCGAATGCGCTGGCTGACGTCACCACCCAGACTTGAAAGAGCGGGACTACCTGCGCGGCGACTGCCCGCTACCCCATTCAGATGCTTCGCCCATGCGAGCGAGCCCCCACCATTTCGGGACGGCGGGCGCCAGCCGGCGCATCTGCTTGGCAGCCTTTTCGAAGGGAAATCTGATGGCTGATGTACCCAAGATCGCTCTTGGTGCCGCGGTTCTCGGCGGGTATGTCCTGGGCCGGACGAAGAAGGGACGGGTCGCCTTCGGGATGGCGACCTACCTGGCCGGCCGAAGGTTCGGACTGGAACCACAACAGCTCCTCACGGAGGGGGTCAAGAGGTTGCGCGGGCTTCCTCAGTTCGCCGATCTGAACGAGCAGCTCCGCGGACAGGCTCTCGATGCAGGGCGCAAGGCGCTGAGCGCGGTGGCCGACCGTAAACTCGCCGATCTGGCCGACTCCTTGCACCAGCGCACGGAGCGCATAGGCAAGGGCAAGGAGGAGCCGGAGGAGGAAGAGCCGGAGGACGAGTTCGAGGAAGAGGAGGAGCCGGCGGAGGAAGAGCCGGAGGACGAGTTCGAGGAAGAGGAGGAGCCGGCGGAGG
>NZ_JBHWGA010000063.1:0-50202 GCF_042733315.1 Streptomyces sp. NPDC059718 | reverse complement strand
GCCGCGCCATCGCCGTCCTGGCAGCCGACGGACTGGTCTTCACCGTGCCCCAACGCGGCACCTTCGTCACCCCACCGCAGTAACCACAGCGAAAACCCCCGTCTCGCTGCCCCTGTCCCGCGACCCCACCCAAGACCGGGTCCGCGAGACCTGGGCGCATGCCCATGCACCGCGCTTGCCGCCCGGCCTGCAGCAGAGGCCGTCCCTCCCGCCGGACCATCCGGGACCGCGCGCAGCGGCACACGGGGCGCCGGCCGCAGCGTCCCGCTCTCACCAGTCCGGGCATCGGGGGGGTCCGTCGGCGGACGACGGCGGTCAGAGCCTGAGCCGGTTGTGCTCCCCGGACGGCGCGCCAGCCGCCCTTCGGCTCGGGAAGCTCTGGCTCTCCGCCATCGTGCAGCCTCGCACGCAGCAACCGCAGCCCGTCATGGCGTCAGAATCAGAGTCAGGGACAGCCAGTGGAGCGGTGAGGTGCCGCAAGGCCTGGCGACCTGCGGTGGTGAGCAGATTCGTGCTCCTCACCGGTGACATGGCGGCACTCACCGACTGCAGGTGATGCCGGATTGTGATCTTTCACCCCCCTTTTCGGTGAGCAAATCGGTGAGTGCCACCGGGCTTCATGGAGGACATCACCCACGTCCACCCGCCCGGGAGCCCACATGACCGCCGCTGTGCATCCGCCTGCCACCGTCACCGAAGCCGGCACCACGGGGCCGGGCATGCCCGGCCCCCCGTACCGAAGGCAGCCGGACCGCGCCCTGCGGCCCGCGTTCAGCCCGGACACCAACCCCAGCCCCACCCGCGCCCCACGCCTCGGGCCACCGCGGGACAGACGCGTGTCGGCCGACGGCTTGTGGGAGCCTGGCCCGTCCTCACTGCGGGACAGGCCCAGGCCGACTGGCAATGCCCGGCCGGCGCAGGCCCCCACGGCCCGGCATACCGCGGCTCCCACCGGCCTCGAGCAGCGCGAGTGGACAGGCGCAGCCACCGCGGGTCACCACGTCACGGGCATAGCCGTCCGGACACCCGACGCCGGAACAGCCGGCCGGCCGGCCACACATCACCGCGCCTCTGGGCGTGCAGCCCGGCCGCTGCCCCCACCGGGTGCGGATGCCGCTGCTACCGGTCCGGCCACACCCGCAGGGGCAGGTGACGGCCAGTGAGGAAGCTACCCACCCGGCCTCCACGGTTCGTCGCCGTGGACAACCGCGCGGTCGACGACCAGCGCCTGAGCGTCCTGGACATCGGACTGCTCACCATGGCGCTGCGCCTGCCCGACGGCGCGGACTTCACCATCGCCGCTCTGGCCCAGACCCGTAAACCCGGCCGCGAAGCTCTCACCAAAGCCATGCGGAACCTCGTGGCATACGGCTACATCGTCAAACTCAAGATCCAGGACGCCTCCGACGGCACCTGGCGCACCGAATTCTCCGTCGCCGGCCTGCCCCACCGCCGAGAGGACATCCACCACCTCCTGGCCCAGGTGGCCGGGACACGGGCCGTGCGCGTGGAGCCGGCCTGGCTCGACCCCCGCAACCAGCACACTCCCACTCCACCCGAGCCGACGCTGCCAGAGGCGGCCGCCACAGACTTCCCGGCCGCGCAGTCCGCCCTCCGCCCGGTCACGACGGGGTCTCCTGACCCGGGCGCCACCAGTGACAACTCCGAAGACCTGCAGGCCGGACCGAGTGACGGGTTCCCGGCAGTCGGTGAACCGGCGGTCGGCGACCCGGCGGTCGGTGAACCGGCCGCCGGTCAGCCGACCGTCGGAGACCCGTCGGCTAAAGAACTAAGACTCCACAAGCAAGACGGAAAGAACTCTTCTCTCTCCTCCCCGACCATCACACCCGAACGTCCGACCGTCCTGGCACCGAGGAGAGAGACCACCACCGCATCCGGACAAGCGCCCCCGGCCGGTCCCTCGCCCGCGACGCCATCGCGATCAGGCCCCACCGGCGACGACGCAGGCAATGCCGGCACCAGTGCGCCCGCACCAGCACGATCGGCACCCGGCGGCCCGCAAGCAGCCGCTCCCGCCCAGCACGGTCACACCCCCCGCACCGCCGACCCCGGCGCGCCCGCACCAACAGGACCAGCACCGGCCGGCCCACAAGCAGCAGCTGCCGCCCGGATCGCCGACGCCTGGACCACCGCCCGCCACCACCACGGCCACCGTGTCCCCGCTCTGGCCCGGGGCCGCATCGCCCACGCCGCCGAAGCGCTCCTGGCCACCGGCATCCAAGAACAGCACCTGACCCAGGCAGCCATCGCCATGGCCCGCAAACCCACCTGGTACGACCTCAGACGCCACCTCGAACACTGGACACCCCCCACCGCCCCACAACCCGCCACACGGCCCGGACACCCCGCCTACTGCGGAGAATGCGACCACGGCTGGACCACCGACCCCGACGGCCGCGCCCGCAAATGCCCCTGTCGCACCCAAGGACAGCCATGACCCGCCAACGCCCGCGCACCCTCACCGCTGGCAATCCCCCGCCAGTGCCGAACCCCAGCCTCACCACAGACCAACAACTGCCGCCCGAACGCTCCCGGGTGCTGGCGCAGCATCCCGGCCCCGAGGGCAAGCAGGACCGCTACACCGCCACCCAGCCCGCCCTGCGCAAAATGCACCCCTTGCGCAGCACCGTCAAGAAGGTCGCCTTGCGTAACTCCGACGACCCCGGCTCCCCCGCCCATTGCGCATCCCAGGACCCGCCCCTACACCGGAATGCGCAACCCGAACCCGGCCCGCCGCCTCCCCCCATGCGCAACGGAACCCAGCCACCCTCGAAACCGACCCCAACGTTGCGCCCGCGCGATCACCTGGCCCTGCGACTGCCGGCGCGGCCGGAACGAGCAGTGCCACACCGGCCGGGCTGGTCATACCCCGGCCACGGCCACTGCGGCATCCAGCGCCCGGTGCCAGGGATAATCGGCGGGCTTTCCGGTTCCGGGCCGGTTCGGGACGAAGCCGTCGTCGCCGTACAGCACGGTCACGCCCATCGCCCGCAGCTTCGCGACGCTCTCCTCGAACTGGAGGTGCTGCACATAGGCCGCGTTCACACAGGGCATCGCTACGATCGGGATGCCCTTGCCGATGCCTTCGGCGGCCACCCCCACCACGAAGTGATGCGTGAGCCCCAGCGCCCAGGAGTTCACCGAGTTGAACGTGGCCGGCGCGAAGACAATGACGTCGGCCGGCGGCCAGACGTCCGGCTCGCCGGGCCGCTTGTACCGCGACCGCACGGGATGCCCGGTCAGCGCCGCCAGCCCTTCCAGGCTGTCCTCCAGCCAGTCCGCCGCGGTCGGCGTGAGCCCCAGACACACGTCCCAGCCACGCCGCTGCGCGTCATCGATCACCCCGGCAATGTCGAAAACCGGCGGCGCAGCGCTGGCGAACAGGTACAAGGTGCGCGTCATACCCCCACCCAACCCCTGGTGATCCATTACGCGCAACCGATCCTGCCCGCAGCGGGTGTCGGGGCGATCGCCGATGCCATGACGGATGCGGCGGGTACTGTTCCAGATGGCTGCAGGGTACGGAGGTCAAAGATGCCCAGAGGTGACCACGAGCACACCGGTACACGCATTGCCGCCGCCCGAAAGCTCGCCGGTCTGACTCAGCGAGGTCTCGCCCAGACCATCGGCTACTCCTACAGCCTCGTTCACCAGGTCGAGTCCGGTCACAAGCCCGCCAGCCCTGACCTCGTCGCGGCGGTCGCCCGTGCGCTCCGTCTCGATGTCACCGCCCTGACCGGGCAGCCCTACGTGACGGAATTGCAGCAGGACCGGCTCGAGGGGCTCATCCGGCCGATCCGCGAGGCCTTGGATCTGTACGACCTGGGAGCGGACCCTGACCTGCCTGTGCGGCCTGCCGGTCAGCTGGTCGCCGCTGCTGACAACCTGTGCCGCCTGGTCCGCGCCGCGCGCCTCAACGCTGCGGCGACGCTATTGCCGGGCGTCATCGCCGAGCTCACCACCGCGGCGTACCGCAGGCCGTCGACCACGCTGTGGCGCGCGCTCGGATCGACCTATCGCACCGCCCACGACATCACCGTCAAGCTCGGCTACTTCGACCTGTCGACGATCGCCCTGGACCGCATGGCCTGGGCTGCCGACCGTGCCTGTGATCCCCTGCTGGCGGCGGTCCGCCAGTACATGCGCGCACTGGTCTATCACCGAGAAGGCGAGCACCGCATCGGGCTACGCCTCATCGCCTCCGGGCATGGCCTGGCCGCCGACACCGAACCAACGCCCGACGCTGTGGCCGTCACCGGTCAGCTGCACCTGGGGGCCAGCGTGATTGCCGCCCGCGCCCGGGACGCCGCCCTTGTCGAGGACCATCTGGACCAGGCGAAGGCCTGCGCGGACCGCACCGGTGAGAGCTCGACGCACTGGTTGTCGTTCGGCCCGACGAACGTCGCCTGTCATGCGGTGTCCGCCCAGGTCGAACTCCACCACTACGACACGGCCCTCGCTCTGGCGGCAGACATCGAACTCCCCCACAGTTGGGCGCCCTCCAGGCAGGCCCACTTTCACATTGACCGGGGCCGCTGCCAGATGGAGACCGGCCGCACCGATGCCGCCCTGGAATCGATCACCACCGCACGCCGTCTTGCCCCGCAGCAGACCCGTTACCACCCCGGCGCCCGCGAGACGATCAAAGGCCTGGTCTACATGCGGCGCACCACCCCCGACACGCTGGACAACCTTGCTGCATGGATCGGCCTGTAAGCCCGGCTCTATTCGGTGGCACAACCTGCACAGCCGAGTGTCACGCGATGGTGACACTTAGCCACCACCGGCGTCCGCATTCTGGAAGCACCTGAACCAGACACCGATGGCGGGGGCAACCGACATGAATGCCGCAGGAAGGCCAAGCGCTTTCGTCGAAGACCGTCTCGCCTCACGCCAGGCGGAGCCCCCCAGCGGCCGCCTCAAACAGGGCGTGACCCACACCCGCAACCCTGAGCGGCAGCACGTGCAGCGGTGGGCCGGCGGGGAAGGGGACGCTCGCTGCGCGGACCGGCCGCAGATTCCCGCAGCCGGGTCCCCTGTGCCGGACATGCGCGACCTTGCGGCTGCGATCCGCCGGCTGGTGGGCAACGCCTACACCGGCTGCGTCCAGGCCTTGTGCGGCGCGGACTTCGACGTCGTGCTCACCACCTACGGTGCTCCCGGGGACCGGGCAGTGCGCTGGATGGACCGCTACCAGACCGGCGGGTGCGGGCCGGTCATCGCCAACGTCGAGCGTGACGCGCTGATGTGGCTCGTGCCGCCCGGCACCGTCCACGCGTGGGAACATCCGCACGCCTTGTGTTTCGGCGGGCCTTTCACCGTCCTCCTGCCGCCGGCCGGCGCCCGCACCGCTCCGGGGCCGCACTGGCGCAAGCCCCAACGCCTTGACCACCTGGTCGATGCCGACTGCCTGCACCACGCTCTTGGCCGGTACCGCCCGGACCTGCCGCACCCGGTGATGCGCCTGGCCGGTACACCGCTGCTGCCCGGCACCCCACCCATGCCACTGCTGCCCTCATGAACCCCGCCCCAGACGCCAGCCCGGCCCCGCCCAAGCTGACCAGCACCGAGCAGGAGTTGCTGGACGGCCGCCCATGGACAACGGGGGCGTGTCTGCTGTGCGGAGCCACAAGACTGCCGGTGACGCCCATCGTGACCGTCTACCCGCCCGGGCCCCCTGCGGCCCTGGCCAAGTGCCGGGCCTGCATGGCGGCCGGTCTGATCACGCAACGCGCCACCGCAGCCGCCCTCCAGCGCCCCTACTCCCCCGCGCTCCCCCCGATCCCCGAAGGACACCTCATGCCGCCGGCAGCCGCGTTACCCGCCACCACCGCCCGCCCAGCCGCGCAGTCCGCCAACCGGGCCGTCACATCCTCCCGCTCCCGGCCGGTGCCGCACCGGCTCGGCGTCCTCGGCCTGG
The DNA here is from genome assembly GCF_042733315.1 of Streptomyces sp. NPDC059718. Classification (NCBI taxonomy): domain Bacteria; kingdom Bacillati; phylum Actinomycetota; class Actinomycetes; order Kitasatosporales; family Streptomycetaceae; genus Streptomyces; species Streptomyces sp. NPDC059718. The sequence continues at coordinate 44,261 of NZ_JBHWGA010000063.1, read as the reverse complement.
TCTGGATCCTCGGCAACAGCGCCGCCCTCCCCCTGCTATGGGCACAGGTCACCACCGCACAGCACGACGGTCCCTCGTCTGCCGCAAGCACACCCGACATCACAACCAACCCAGCCTGACACCAGCAGTCCCGCAGATTCCTCCCCCCGGTCCAGGGGGAGGTTGCCCCCGGCACCCCCCGACCGGGGATGAACGACCCGCCCACCGAAGAAGGACCGGGCCCCACAGCACCCGCAGCGCACACCGTCACACCTCCCAGCCACTGGCTGTCGTTCGGCCCGACAAACGTGACCTGTCATGCCGTGTCCGCTCAGGTGGAACTCACCACTACGACACAGCCCTCTCCCTGGCAGCAGGCATCGGACTCCTCCACAGCTGGGCGACCTCCTCCAGACAGGCTCACATCCACATCGACCGGGGCCGCTGCCAAATGGAGGCCGGCCACCTGACGCCGCCCACCTGACGCCGCCCTACAATCGATCACCACCGCACGCTCGACGCCCAGCCCACATAGCGCGGTTCATTGAGATCAGAAAAGCCAGTGAGGCAAAAGAGGTCCGCGAGACGCCGACGTCGTAGCGCATGCCAGCCGAGCTGTCCTAGGGACGCCGGATCCGCAGGCACGGGCGACCATGCGTCGGAGATCTGACACTGCAGGCGGGGCAGCCCGTCGCATGCCAGGTGGGAGAGATGGACAAGGAAGAGATCGGCGCAGGAACCGGAGCGCGCGCTGCGGCTGGCCCCGGCCGCGCAGCTGGACATCGACCTGCGCCTCACTCCACGACAGTGGCGGGCTGTGCCACGTGCAGGCATCGCGGGTGGGAAGCGACAGAACGTCAGAAGATCAGCGGATGTCGCACTGCCATTCCCAGAACCGCCGTAGCGGCCAGCTTCACGGGCGCCTCCGAAGCCCTCCGGAAGCTCATCCGGGCTAGCGAGGACAACCATCTCCTCTGCCTCATCTGACGGGGAGATCCATCAGGTACGCCAGGCTGCCAGCCCCCCGGTCTCGGTTCCACCAGTGAGCCAGCAGCTCCCGTACCGGCTCTTGGAGGACCGCCGTCAGCGGGCCGCCACCGAACAGGAGGACGGTGAGCGGCGACACCACCGGGAAGACCGTCGCCAGCAGCGCGGGGGCGGCGGTCACGGCGAGGCCTGCCAGGGTCCGGTGGAACAGACTACGGTACGTGTCGCGGAGCGCACCGGCATGGTCGCGGATCTCCTGGCGGGCCCCCGCGATCCGCTCCTCAATCTGCAGCACGATCTGCGGTGACCACGGCTCTGCTTGCACCGTGGACACCACATCGTGGAGGAACTCCCTGAACTGCGCCCGCTCCTCGGCGCTGCGCTCGCGGTAACGCAGGCAGTCGTCCAGCGACAGGGCCGCCAAGTCCTCGTGGGAGACTACGGAGTCGACGATCCGCCGCTCCACCAGGGCCGTCTTCTGCCCCCTGGCCGGGTTCGGTTCGGCCCGCAAGCCCGGGATCATCGGAGCTTGGGAGGCGGCCGCCGCAGCCCGTGCCATGCGCAGGGACAACAGCCGGAAGTGCGCGTCACTGTCGGTGACCGGAACCGCGTTCTCCGCCTCGCCGATGGCAAGCGCAGTGGAGGTGGCGAGGGAGGACCCGGCAACGTACGGCAGGAGGGCGGCGTAGTCTCGGCGGTCGTCCGGAAGCATCCGGCCGGTGCACAGCGTCGGTTCTGCCGTTGGGTGGCCGTCGAGGTACAGGGCGATGGAGTGGGCGGGGCCGGAGATCACGTTGTCCCTTGCCAAGACACGCGCGGGGATCTGATGGGCCAGGTGGTGGAACGCGGGCCCGGGAATCCGGCTGCGCAGCATGCTCCATGTCGTTGGAAAGCCGTGCCGGAACAGCGCGTGGGCCTCGGTGTCGGCCAGGTCCGCGCCCAGGGCGTCGGCGATGAGCTGACCGATGGCCTGGTCCTCGACCAGACCCGATGGGTCGATCCGCCGCATCAGACCCTCGCGCTCCAGCACCTCGTACCGGCCGCTGACGGCTGTCCACTCCCGTTCTAGGGAGGCCGCCACATCCGAGGGGAGGTACGGCAGGTGCTCGTCGGCCTTGTACAGGCCAGCGCGCACGCGTGGGCTCATCGGATCGACGAAAAGGATCTCGTCGTAAAGGAGCACGGCACGCTTGAGCGTGGTCTCGTCGATCGTCCGGGAGAACGGGTAGTACAGCGCCCGGAACGGTTCTGCTCCGGCTGTGCTCACTCCCAGACCTCCGATTCGTCCTCCGGTGGCTCCTGCGGGCGCGGGCTGGCGACGGCCCTGGGCTGCTGGAAGGGCAGATTACCGGGGGCGTGGGCTCGCGGGTGGGAACCCGACCGACCAAATTTGTCCAATGCGGCCAGGAAGCCAAGCGCCTGGTAGGCCAGAACCGCAGCCGCGGTAAGCAGGCCCGATACCGTGAGTACCCAGCCAACCGCGACGATCACGGCCACGGACACGGCCACCTCTGCGATGAAGCGCAGTGCGGCCGCGATCAGCAGTCCGGTGAGTGGCACCGAGACCACAGTCGCCGTGACGCTGCGCGGCCATGCCCGGAGGGCGTAACGCACCGCCCTCCACACCAACTGTGCGCGGGGTTTCCTTCGCTGTCGACGCCGCAGCGCATCGACGCGCTCGTTCGCAATCCGCAGGTGGCGGTTCAGCTCAAATCGTCCGGGACGCCGCTTCACCCCTCCTGGCATGCCCGAACGCGGCCCAGGAAAAACGGAAATGCGCCCGTGCGCCGCTGCTTGGGTCGCCGACTGCAAGGGAGCACGACAGGACCTGGAGTGGGCGGCGAACCGCGGCGACTCCTACCCCGGAAGTACCGGGAACGCCTCGTTCAGTCCGACGAGCACTCCCAATTCGAACTCGCACACAGGCGCCCCAACCGGGGTCTCCATCACCGGCATCTCCGCGTCTGCCCCCACCATGACGGCCACAATCGCGGTCTCCGCGGCGGGACCGGTCCCGGTGCTGGCCGGCGCCGCCGCAGCGCGGGCCCAGGTGGACGGCGAGACGGGGCTCACCGAGATGATCCACGCCCTCCAAGCACAACTGGAGGCTCTGGAACACGCCGTAGCGGCAGATGCGCGGAGGTTCGCCGAGCCGGTCCTGGAGGCCGGCCAGCGGCCGGAGCACGACGGTGCGCCGGGAGGTCTGGAGTCCGCTGTGGGAGTCGGCCTCGCCAACCGGCGGCCGTAGGACATCCACGGCGCTGGGCGACGCCGCACGTGCGGCCGCAGGCCAGCGCTGCAGGAGGACAGGCGGAGGGCGAAAGCCATGGTGCAGGCGGTCGAGAATCTCACCGCGCTGACCACACGCCTCCTCGCAACGGCTCCGCATCCGCGGCTGAAGGGCTGGGACCGGGCGGTCGTCGACGTGCTTCATGCGCAACGGATCGCCGGCTTCGCCGACGTCCTGTCGCGGCATGTCGGACAGCGTCTCGAACTGGCCGTGCCGAGCCGCCTCGTAGCGGGTCTAGCCCCGGGTACCGTCATCCGCCTGCGGCCAGACTCGCCGGGGGTGAAGCAATGGCCGAGAAGCAGCCGCCCCCGGGTACCTTCGTGACAGAACCGCCGCCCTGAGGCCCCGTACCGCGCCGGTCACGTCCGTGACCTCCGCCGCCGTTCAGGACTGGGCCGCTGGCCCGCGCGTCGTGCGCAAGCCGGCCGACGGCTTCACGGCGGTGGGGCCGCTCTGGGCGGACGGGCGGATACGCCAACTCGACTGCCAGCGCAAGCACTGGCAGTCCGGTTGCGGGGTATCCGAGTCAAAGTAGCCTGGAATTGAGTGAGCGACGCTCTCTGAACCTGGAGGTAGGCGATGTTTCACCGACTGCTGCGGCGTCGCAAGCCGCGCGGGCTTGTGCTTCTCGGCAACGGCCGTCTGATCCGGGGCTTCAGCGGTAGCTACTACGACGGCCATGGATACCAGTCCTGACACCATCCGCGAGTCGAACCGGGCCCGCCGCAAAATTGGCTGCGGCGGGCTGACCTTGGAGGATGTGCGGTGGCAGAGGATACCGATGCTCTGACAGCCATGACGCGGATCCTGTCACCGCATTGCCGTGTCACCTTGATGTCCGGCGGGGCGCTCATTGCGGACTGGAGACGGACGCGTTTTCTTGCGATGGCGGGGGCGGACATCCAGAAGTTCGCCGACGGAAGCTCTGACGAGCGCGCTGAACTCGTCACCGATCTCATCCGTGCCGGCTGCGCGACGGGCCGCCGAAAGGAACATTCCAACGCCGAGGTCGGGCTCTGGCTGCGCGGGGTGCACCTGCTGATCCGGACCATGGGATTCGGGCACGTCCTTCGGCTCCTGTCCTTGGCCGCTCCGGATTATGCCCGTGCAGACCCGGCCTCACCGCAGGACATCGCACGGCTGAAACGAGCAGTGCTATCGCACGGCCGCACAAGCTGGTTCGTCAACGACGACTGCAAGGCCCAGGCCGTGACGGCTTACGTCCTGCTGCGGCGGCGCGGTCTGCAGGCTGTGCTTCACGTCGGTGTGCGTGAGCACCCGTTCGCCTTGCATGCCTGGACGTCTTCGGCCGGCCTGTGCATCCCCGACGCCGATCCGCGCGGGCACACGTTCGCACCGGTTCTGTCGATCGACAGCGGAGGGCAGTGACGTGGAAGCCCTCCGCCTGGAGTGGGCCGGGGGCGTACCGAAGCTCTCGGCGGCCGGGGCCATGGCGCGGCAGGGACTGGTGACGACGGCCTCCTCACCGGCCGGTACCGCGGTGGTCGCCGGCTGGGTCGGCTCCGTGCGTGACCGCGTGGCGGGTGCGCGCGGCCTCCTGGACGACTTCGGCCGGCCGGGAGCCGCGCCGCGTCTGCCGGCCGGTGACTTTGCGGCTGTCCTGGTGTGCCGAGACCGCATCCTGCTGATGCGGGACGAACAGGCACGCATTCCCCTGTTTTTCAGGGAGTCCGGTGGTCGTGTGAGTGCGGTGAGTACCTCGGCGCGCCGTCTGGGTGGCGGAGGAGAGCTGGAACCTCGCTACTTCTGCCATTACCTGACCGGGAACCTGGCGCAGCCGCGCTCGCAGCTCACCCCTTTCGCCGGGGTACAGCGGGTCCTGGGCGGCGAGGTGGTGGAACTCTCGCTCACCGGGCAGATACGCGGTCGCTCGCTGCGAAGCGACGGTCAGGTGCATGACCCACCGGTACCGGCAGCAGACGCTCTCCGCGTCAGCGGCGCCGCGAAGGACCTGCGTCTCGCGCTGGAGAGCGCGGTCGGGCGCCGTATGGGCAAGGTGACGGCGTGCCACGTCTCCGGCGGCACCGACTCCACCAGCATCGCGTTGCTCGCGGCACTGCTGGCCGCAGGACAGGACCAGCCGGGGGACCTCGTCCTGCTCGCCGGGCGCTTTGGCCGGGGAGAACTGGCCGGGGAACAGCCGTACCTCGACGAGGCGATGAAGGAGATCGGCCGTCTCGCACCCGCAGCCCGCCCGGTCATCGTCGATGTCGACGACGTCGCCGACTTCGACGACTTCGAGCATCACGCGGGTGACCCGGACGAGCCGCATGCGCACGCCTTCCGCGCCCCGTTTTGGAGCAGGCTTCATGCCGCGGCGTCGGAACTAGCCTGTGACACCCTCATGACCGGCTGCGGGGCCGAGCCGATTGTGGACGCCAACCCGCTTCACCTGCACCAGTTGGCCCGCTCAGGACAGCTTTGGCAGATGACGAAGCAGGCACGTGCCTGGGCCGCGGGCAGCGAGCGGGGCGTGCGGGACGTCGTCTCCACCTACGTCGTGCGGCCGGCTTTTCCCCTGGCAGCCGAACGCATCACAGCGCTCGTCCGCCGCCGTGGAACGGTGCTCGGCGGCCTTGGCAACTTCTCCCGCCCCCGATGGGTCAGACCCGGATTCGCGCGGGCCCACGGCTACCGTGAAGCCAGCATCGCGGGGAGCCGCTTCGTGTTCGGACGCAAGCCGGAACAATCCTTCTACGACGCGGCCAACTACATCGCCGCTCCCGACCCGCTGTCCTGGCGCCGCGCACAGCAGGACGGATTCTTCCTCTCGCACCCCTTCCTCGACACGCACGTCATCGCCGCGATGCGCCGCCTGCCGGCCGAAGCGACGTTTCATCCGGGCCGTCCGAAGGCGGTTCTGCGAGAGGCCATGGCAGATCTGCTCCCGCCCCGGATCCGCGGCCGGACGGTCAAGGTCCCCTTCAACGAGCTCTACGCCCGCGGCCTGCGGGCACACGGCGACCACCTCATCGACCTGTGCCGCTCCGCGCGTCATCCGCTCATTGCGGAGATGTTCGACATCGAGACGCTCTGCCGGGCAGTGCGGGAGGCACAACTCGGCATAGGAGACGCCTACTCCTGGGATCGAATGAACAGCTCTCTTGCCCTCGTGGTGTGGCTGGAGCGATTGAACCAGCGCTCCAGCGCGAACGGTGGCGCGGGCATGCCGGTCATTGCCGGCCTTTGATGTCCCACAGCGTCCGTTCGATCGGGCCCGTGAGGGCGTCGGCGAGACCGTACCGGCTCCTCAAGTCACGATCTTCTTCCTCTGGAAGTTGGCGGTCTTCTTCGCCATCGCGCCTGACGACTACTTTCAGGCCTGCGCCATGCTTGCCGAACTGCCAGTAGACGGTGACGTAGCGGGGGTCCCTCGTGTACTCGGAAATCGCGTTGCTCTCGTGCACCCTGCCGCGAGTGATAACGGAGTCCATGGGATCCTTCTGATTCGACTTCGCCATCCACTGGGGCAGCTTGCCGTCACGCCAGGAGTAGGTCTTCGAATCAAAGCGGTCCCATCGAAGCCGGTCCTTACGTGCCAAGCTCGCACTGGCGTAGAACGCCAACTGGTCGTACGGCGTGTTCATGGGCAGTTGCACGACCGTCTGGGCGACCAACGTGTCGCCTGGCTCGATCCAGCTGTTGCCGTACGCGAATGGTTGCGCCGCCACCAACTCGCCAGGCTGGTGGATCTCGCGGCGGGACAGTGGGCGCTGCTCATAATCGCCCCACTGCTCGGCATCAGTGCGCCACTGCCCGGTGAGCCGGTCCTTCTCGCTCAAGGGCACCTCTTCGCCCATGGCGTGGAACTCGGCGCCGAACACGTAGAAGCCCACATCGCTGCGGTTCTCGAGAGTGATGTCGACGGGTACGGCGAATGCCTTGCGGTCCTTGGTCACCACGGGGTCCCCCACGGTGACCTTGACGAGGGGCCTACCCTCACGCTGGGTTGGCTTGTAGAGGTTCTCGTAACCGAAATTGGCAACCGCCACTGCCGCGGTGACGACCACTGCCACGGCCAGCCGCTTCGGAGCGGGGATGACGACCGACGTCCGGTACACCGCCAAGGCAGCCCATGCCGAACCCACTACGAGCAGGCACCACAGCACCAGGTAGGGAGTGGAATCGCCATCCCTGACTGTCGTGATCACGAGGAAGATGTTGCCGGCAAATGCCGCGCCGCCGGCGATCAGCGCGACCAGTCCGGCGTAGGGGAAGCTGTTCCGGAACCAGTGGTCAACGACCGCGGCAGCGCCCAACAACGTGGTGACCGACAGCACGATGAGGAGGGCACCGGTGATCCGACCCGTGTAGGTCAGAGCTCCGCTGACGTTCTCGATGCCGAACCGACCCAGCATCACCGCTGTCGCGAGGAGGACCAGCAAGATCAACATCACCGTTGCCGGCGACCGCCCGTTTTTCGTCGGGATCCACAGCCGCTGCAAGCGTGAGCCCTCGCCGGAGCCGGGGGAAGTCTTCACGCGATCACCTGCCGCAGCAGGCCGTACGTGATGTGCCGGCAGCGCCGACGGTGACCGCGACCGGGCGAACCACCCACGCCGGCCGGAAAGAGTTCGGCCAGTCGGCATGGGCGTAGGCCAACAGAAACCATGGGGGTGTGTCTCCTTGGAGCGTCGCTGGGGGGCACTGCACGGGTGAAGCGCCCCGATGAGCCCCCTGCCGGCTTCCGGCGGCATGAACCTCGCGATGGCGTCGCGAATCATCAAAACCCCGAAGCGGATCCAGGAGACCCGGCGCTCTGCCAGGGGCTCGAGCACCATCGTCGGTGCTGATCATCCAGCTCACCATCCGGGATACCTCCGGACGGCCCAGTGAACCGCCCCGGGTCTCGTCGAGGCCCTGCCCCCCGTTGCGTGGAGCCGGGATAGCCGATTTCACGCTGCCCGTGCTGCACGTAGCTCGCACTCCGCTGGACTGAGCATGCCCAGGGCAGAAGTGCCCTGCGTTGCCGGTTGGGGCGGAGAGTTGTTGAAGGGTCAATTCTCCACCCCTCCGACTCCACCAGCCCAGGACAGACCACTCCATCGCTCCCGGTGCGGTTCACCACGTGCAGAGGGCAGCTATGTGGGAGATGATGCAATGGACGGCTGCACCCCTACCCCAGTCGCGTGTGCCTAGCGCTACGACGCAAGGGAGACAGCTATGTGGGTCGCGATCTTGCTTGCTGCACTGGCCCTGCTGCTCGCTCTTGCAGCAGTTGTCTTTGTAGTGGTTGGTCGCCACGCAGATAGCAATGGGGGCCTGACCGAGCGGGTCCGAAGTATGGCTGGGCTCCTGGCGGTTGTGGCGAGTGACGGCGCGATTGCCGGTGCGGCGGCCGTGGGCATTGACAGAGCCTCAGCAGACAGCAATCAAGTAGTCGCACTGCTCACGAGCGCGTTTACCGCTATAACCGCCATAACGACGGCATACTTCGGCATAAAAGCGGTTTCAAATACCGCGGCAAGCGCTCTGCACAAATGCGAGCAGGAAACGCCCAGGAAACCCACATGAAGTCGGTCGAGGATCTCCACGCGGACGCGGTGAGCGGCTCTCCTTTGCCTGATCCCATGGTGTTGGCGCCAGTCACGCGTTTCTTTGACGGTGAGATGCTCCTTGCGCAGGGCTTGGAGCCCTGCGGGGTTGCAGGTCGGCGGAACACAGCCGCCTCGATGTCAGTCAGACCTCACAGCCGGCCGGCCGGGGCCAGGCGGGCTCGAAGCACCACGTGAGCGCCCAAGAACGCGGCACGCTGCTTGCAGTCCTCCTGACCGGCTGCGGCGGCCGCTTTCCATGTCATCCGTCCGGCCGCCATGGTGTCGCCGGGTCTGGTGGCACGTGCGCACCGGCCACGGGCCACGACCGACCGCCCCCTCATCTGCCGTCACCGCCGGCGGCAGGCGACTGCGGCTGCTATGTGCGCAAGTGAGGCCGGGCTGCCAAGACCTGGTACCGGACGTGAGGACTTTTGTCCTTGTGGCGGAGTCCACCATCCGCAATCTCTTCCCTTCAGGAAGGCGCGATGACGGTGCAGCAACAGCAAGCTACGATTCCGACGGTTCTGGTGTACGAGGACGACCCCGGTTTTCCTCCGCAGGTCAACATGCCCGTACCGCATCCCGTTCCGCAGCTCGACATACTGCCCTTCCCGACGGCCATCGCGGAAGGCATGCCGCAGCCGGACGGTGCCGGGCCGGGTACCGAGGCCTTCCGGTACTGGGTGGCGGCCGATGCGCTCAGCAGGACCAGCCAGACCTGGGGTCCGCTGGTTCCCACCGCAGCGCAGTGGTATCCGACGGTCGGCCGCACCCTCACAGCGCACCTCAACGCAGGAGACGACCTCAACGCCTTCTACAACCGTGAAGGCCTGTGGTTCTTCCGCCACACGGTGGCGGGTGTCACGGTCGCTGCGTGCGAGAGCTCCGAGGTCGTCGAGCACGAGGCGGGGCATGCGGTCCTCGACGCTCTGCGCCCTCAACTGTTCAACGCGGCGAGCGCAGAGGCGGCCGCCTTGCACGAAGCGTTCGGTGACATCAGCGCGCTGCTGACCTCGCTCCGGCTGGAATCACTGCGGCTCGTGGTACTGGCCGAGACCCAGGGCGACCTCGAACTGTCCTCGCGGGTTTCGCGGATGGCCGAGCAACTGGGCTGGGCGATCCGCCAGAACCACCCGAACGCGGTCGACGCGGACTGCCTGCGCAACCTGTCGAACAGCTTCTTCTACCGCGACCCGGTGAACCTGACGCCGAACGGCCCCGCGAACACGCTCTCCAGCGAGCCGCACTCGTTCTCCCGGGTGTTCAGCGGCGCGTTCCTCAAGGTCGTCGCCGGGATCTTCCGGCAGCAGGACCTGCAGGATCAGGCGGGTCTGGCCGCGGCGGCCGAGATCGCGGGGCAGCTGCTGGTGGATGCCGCTGTGGCCGCGCCCGTGGTGTCCGCCTACTACGCACAGGTCGCCGGTCACATGATCGCCGCGGACCAGCGCCGGTACGGCGGCACGTACGGTCAGTCCCTGCGCTCGGCGTTCATCCGTCACGGCATCCTGTCCCTGGAGGCCGCAGCGTCCATCACCGAGCCGGAGGTGGCACGCCGAGGCGCCGGCATCGCCGAGGCGGCGCCGGGCGGTGGTGACGACCAGGGGCTCACGGCCGTCACGGTCCACGGGGCGACGTACGGCGTCACTCAGCCCATCACCCTCTTCGCCCCGGCAGAGGAACGACGGTTCGGCATCGCAGGCTCCGACCCCGCCGGCGGCTCGGTGCGGCCCGCCGACCCCGAGCGCGTCGCCACGTCGTACCTGGAGGACCTCTTCCGCCGCGGCCGCGTCGACGTACCCGCCGAGCACCGCTCCGAGGCGGCGTTCGTCGACGACAACCCCTCCCGGCTCAAGACGCACGAGATCACACGGAGCACGACCGACGAGGGTCTCGCCTTGGTCCGGCGGTGCTTCGACTGAGCAGTTCAGCAGAACTCAACGGACAAAGCGCAGACGGCGGACGGAGAGCCGTCCGTCGTCCCCGCGCTTGATGACGTGCGTCGTCCTGGGCGTCGGCTCCTCCCCCTCGAACACCGCCTCGCCCCGCGCCAGCAGGTCGCTGATGAACTTCTCGGTTGCTCGGCGCTCGGCGTCATCGCCCTGCCCGCCTCCATCGGTACCCTCCGGGCCTTCATCACTTTTTGCACCCATACAGTGCACTTTATTTCGTTGACGCCGGAATGCGTGGCTTCGTTCATTTCCAGGAACAGCGTTTGCCGATGGGCTGCGGAGGCAGTGGGATCGCGGGCGTCGAGGAGAAATGACCGCACGCGCCCGGTCTCAACGAAGGCTGCATCGCCGATCACCACACCCCTCACGTCCGCGATGTTCCGGCAAGGGGGCGGTGAGGGCCGACTGTGCTGGGAGAGCTCCCCCAAGGACCCGTCGGAAATTCTTGACGCGTCGGAGATTTCCGACCTATCGTTTCGTCATGCCTACCGACGTGTTCGGCGTACTGGCCAACCCTGTTCGTCGCAGACTGCTCGAAAGGCTGCGTGAAGGGCCTCGCTCCACCAGTGAGCTGGCCGCGATGTTCGAGCTTGGCAGACCCGCGGTTTCCGAGCACCTGGCGGTGCTCCGTACCGCCGGGCTGGTGCGCGAGGAGCCACGTGGCCGGCACCGCTTCTACCACCTCCAACCGGCCCGCCTGGCCGAGGTGAGCGAGTGGTTGCACCCATTTGAGCACTACTGGAAGCAGCGCATGGACGCGCTCGCCGATCTTTTGGACGAGGAGAACCAAACGTGACCGAGAACAACACGATCACCTGCGAGAAGTTCCTGCCCCACCCCCCGGCGGCGGTATGGAAAGCCCTCACCGACCCTGACCTCCACGCCCGCTGGTGGGCGGCCGGTGACGTCCAGCCTGTCGTCGGGCACCGCTTCACCCTCGACATGGGCACCTTCGGCAGCCAACCCTGCGAGGTGACCGAAGTGGACGACCAGCGACTGCTGACCTACCGATTCGCCGAGGGCACGCTCGACACCACCATCACCTGGAAGCTGCAGCCGGAAGGCAAGGGCACCCGCCTCCTCCTCACCCATGCAGGCTTCGACCTCGACTCACCGATGGGCCGACAGGCATACGACGGCATGGGCAAGGGCTGGCCCCACGTCCTGGACCGCCTCGGCACCGTCCTGGCTGAGAACGCCTGAGCACGAGCTCTTCCCTGGTGTCGATGCGACGATCACCAGCGCGGGCGCAGGTGGGACGGCAAGGCGGGGCTCACCGAGATGACCCACGCCCTGAGGGCGCAGCCGGAAGCTCTGCAACACGCCGTGGCAGGCGCGCTCGCCGGGGGCGGGCACTGTCCGTTCGCGGCCGGGTCGAATCAGGCCCCTTCCGAGGGGACCGGCGTCACGGCCGACGATCCATTGGGCGCCGAGGCTTCGAGCCGGTACGCAGTTGGTCAAGTGGCATGGCTTGGGATGCCGTCGCCGGGTCGTTCGGTCAGTACTTGGCGGCCAGACTGACCTGAGTGTCGCCTCCGGCGCCTTCGAGCCGCCACCGCAGCCACTTGCGGTCGGGCGCGTTGGTGTTCACCGAGAGCCAGTGTCCCGGAACGACCTTGCCCTGCCAGTTCTGGACCCAGAAGCACTCCTGGCCGCTGCACTGCCACACGTCGACGAAGAGAGTGGCGTTGTGCGACCCCTCGCGGCCGACCATCGCGATCCCCGTCCCGAAACCCACGGCCCGATTCGTCCCGCAGGTCGCCCAGTCCCAACCCTGTACGCACGACTGGGCGCCGTTGCAGAACGTGTTCCGGAACCAGATCTGCTCGTCCGTGGCGCGCGCCGCGGGCTCGCCGTAGCCGGCCCACTCACCACTGGCCTGCTTTCCGGCCTCGGGCGGTCCCTGAACCTCGCCCGGAGTGGCGGGAAGCTGGTCGATCGCGCGACCGCCCTCCACGATCGCCATCGTACCGTCGGGGAACGCGAGGATCTGGATGGCGTGGTCGTCCCCAAGTGCCATCGTTGTCTGAACGCGCGGAGGCAGCAGCGCCTGCTTGATGTCGGTGGTCATCGTCATCTCAGACTTCCTCTCTGTGGCCAGGGACGCGCGGCGGCGCACCCTGCCAAGACGAGTGTGCTGAAGGGGAATTGGGGGCCGCCGGTGCGTCCGGTCACGAACTTCCACCCGAACGGCCCCTGTCGTTTTCAGTCTGTCACGGCGCCTGTCGATGCGCTCGCCCGCTGCCCGGGCCGTCGAACCGGCTCAGCATCCCCTTTGAACTGGGCGAAGTCGGCGGCCACGGCGTCGGCGTCGACCGCGAAGCCGGCTCTCATCCAGCCCTTCACTCCCGCAGGACCCCGGGGCAGCCGACGGCGGCGAGGCGCTGAAGCAGGCTGCGGCCGCGAAACTCTCAGCCGGGACCGGGCCGGACTGCGGCTCACCGGTGCTCGCGGCTTGATGCGCTGCGTCCATGGGCAGGCGGTTTCCACCGCTGCCCGTGTGCACCTCGTGCAGCGCCATTGTCCCCAGTTCGCAGCCGCGTGTGGTGGCCGGGGAACCCCTTGCGCTCACATCGGTGACCACATCAGCCGGCACATCCTGCCGAAGGGCTTCACCTGGCGGGACTACCGCGAGCCGGTCGTCCGCGCGCGCGTCCAGCTGGCCCTGTCCACTGAACGGCTCCGTCCCGCATTCGGCTCTGTCGCCTAGTCGGTGGTGGCGCAGCGCGTTGATCACTGGAGGGGGATGCGGTGGCGGAGTAGGGCGAACCGGCCCGGCCGTGTCTCTGCCGCGTGATCCTCTTGGTTCGCGTGTTGACGCCCTCGGTGCGCCGTTGCGAGGGGCAGGGTGAGGCCCGCATTGACCGCGGACCGGTCGAGAGTTCGAGGCCGTTCGCGAAGGCGTGCAGGTGGGGTAGGGCGCAGGCGCGGACGGCTGTAGCCCATTGGTTGAGCCTGGCGTCATTGCCGGTGCTGAGGGTGAGGGGTGCGGCGAACTCTGCGACGAGATAGGTGAGTTCGGTCATCTCGGGACAGGCGGCGAGGTCCCGCACGAGCGCGGAGTCCTTGTCCCGCAGGTTGTCGGGACGGGTCAGGACAAGGCGGGTGAGCCGGCGGGGCGTGGTGACAGGTCGGTCGCTCTCGGCACGACCCTGGGTGATGCAGCGGTCGAGGAGCGTGCGGCTGCCGGTGGAGCCCAGCTCTTTGATCTCGCCGAAGCGCTGGAGCACGAGGACGGCGGGGTCGGCTGTCCGGCGTTCGTGTAGGGGGTCGCGGTAGGGGTCGCCAGGGTGGGCCGGGAGCGCGGTGCCCGACGCAGGGCCGGGGGGTTCGCGGGTGCGTGCGTAGCGTTTGACGCTGTTGAACGATGGATTCAGGCGGCGGCCGCACTCGGAGGTTCTGCAGCGCCCGGAGTAGCGTGGAGATGGACGCCTTCCCAGCAAGCCCATCAGGCACGCCGACAGCGCCCTGGGCCGTATGCGCTGGAGCGAGCCGGAGGAGGGCCACGATGGCCGAGTCCCCGCGCATCTCGTACCTCAAGGTGAACGGTGCCGCCAGAGCCGCGACCGGAGAAGTCGGCATGGCGGGCACGAAGGAGAACAGCCGGCCCGATGTGCTGCTCTTCCAGCAAGGGCTCAAGAAGGTGGTGGGCTTGGACTACTCGTCCGGACCCGGCATATTCGGCCCCGCGACCAAAGCGGCAACGACGAAGTTCCAGCGGTCGCAAGGCTGGAGCGGAGCCGCCGCGGACGGCATCCCCGGACCGGAGACCTGCAGACTGCTGGCCGACGAATCCGGCCTTTTCAAGGTCGTCGATCTCGGCGCCGCCCCCGGCGGCAGGATGCCTTCACCGTGTCCCGGGCACAAGGTCACCCACCCCTTCGGAGTCAGGAACGCGCGCTACGCAGCCGGCTACCACACGGGAGACGACTATGCCGCGCCAACCGGAGCCAAGCTTGTCGCGGTCCGGCCCGGCACCGTGGAGTTCTTCAACGGAGGTGCATACGGCAAGGTGGCCAGACTCCGGGCCGACAACGGCCGCGACTACTGGTGCTGCCACATGGAACGCAATGGAAAAGCGGGCCGGGTCAAGGCCGGCGACGTGATCGGCTACGTCGGCACCACCGGCAACGTAACCGGCCCGCACCTTCACTTCGAAGACCGGCCTCGCAACGCCGGGTACGGCCACGTGCGCAGGCCGCAGTGGTAGCGCAATCCATCCGCGCGCGGCTGGCCGACAGCAGCTGCCGGCAGGGCCCCGACGAGTGACGCCGCAGAGGCAGGGCTGCCGGTGACCGGTATTCCCCGGGGTACTGACGTGGAATGCGCGACGTCGTGTCCGCGGTGCCTGGCAGGGTGTGGCGGGCGCTGAACCGGCGGGGTCACGCGGTGGCCCGCTGCACCGTCGAACGCCTCCTGCCCGAGCCCGGCATCGCTGACCCCCGTCCGGGGCCGGAAGGCAGCCGCGGTGACCGCGGCCTTGTGTGGCTTTCTCTCCTCAGATCGTGAACGGCCGCTGTCGAAGGAAGCGGTTGCTGGGCCGACCGGTCACGAAGAGGTTCGGGCTCTGGGTGGCCGGCATCCGCCTGAGGATCTCGCGGTGGAATGCCTTGTAACCGCCCGGGAACTTGCCGCCGTTCCACACCTGAAGAAGGGTGCCGGTGAACAGGCCGTTACGCAGCCCGTCGGCGGCCAGCTGGTTGTCCTGGCACGCCGAGATCAGCACAGCGCTCGCGCCGAGTTCCCGGCTGTCCCGTGCGTCCAGCTCACGCTGGATGGCGTCGTAGAATCCCTGGTCACGCCGGTAAAGCTCATCCTGCTTGTCCAGGGGCATGAGCCTGGATGTCGTCTCGATCTGGTTGGGGTCGGTCGTCTGGAACTGCTCTTCCATGGCTTCTGGCGTGAGCAGTTGCCGGACCCGCAGCCCCGTTCCACTGTGACAGCAGTCCAGGAAGGCCAGGATGCGAACGCCCTCGGCGAAAGCCTCCAGTTCCTTGTACAGCTCGTCGTCGATGTACTCGCGGTCGAAGAAGCACATCGTCTCATCGAGCCGGTCCGGCTCGTCCTCGGGCCCGTTGATGTCGGGGACTTGCCCGCCATGGCCCGAGTAGGTGAACAGCAGGATGTCCCCCGGCGACAGGACCTTGGCTGCCCTGCGCAGTTCGGTGTTCACGTTGCCGACGGTCGCCTCGGCGGTCAGGAGCATGGTCCGGTCCTTGAACCCGGCTTGTTTGGCGAGCTGTTCCATGTCGCGAGCGTCGTTCTCGCAGGCGATGAGCTTGCCGTCCCAGCCGTTGTACTTGTCAGGGTCGACGTTGTTGAGTCCGATGTGGATGGACATGCTCTGAGCCATGGACTGGCTCCTTCCGTACGAGTGACAGCGCCCCGCGGGTCGCCCGCGGGTACCGAGAGCCGGTCATCGGGCCGAAAGCCCGGCCGATGGAAAGGGCCGGCTCCCGCTCCCTCCCCACTCCCGGCATGATCCTAATCGCCCGATTAGATGCCCAGTGTTCTATGTAGATCTATTTGGGTGATGTTGGGATGCATGCGGGCGTGCAGACACGGGCGGCACGGTAGGTAGCCAGTCATGGCCACTCCCCCCGATCCGTCACCGGATACCGCAACGGCGAGCCGTGAATCGCTGGCCCACCGCAAGGGCTACGACGAGCGCTTCCTCGGGCCGGCGGTGCCGCTGCCCCGGCCGACCGATCCGGGCATCGAAACGGTAATCCTGCCCTACACGCACTTCAGCGTGGTCTTCCGTCCGGACCGGCGCCTGGCAACGGCCACGGCTGTTGCGATCAACGGCGGCGAGCTGATGGACGTGGACCGCAACGACAACTGGCGTTTCGACCCCCGCCTCCCCGAGAGCCAGCAGGCCGGGCACGCGGTGTACAAGGACAACCCGCTGGACAAAGGACACCTGGTGCGCAGGCTCGATCCGGTATGGGGTCAGGCGCCGGAAGCAACCGTGGCCAACGGTGACACGTTCCACTACACCAACGCTGCTCCGCAGATGGACATCTTCAACCAGGGCAAGGAACTGTGGCAGGGGCTGGAAAACTTCCTCCTCGATCACGCCGGGCAGTTCGACCGCAAGCTGACAGTGTTTACCGGAGCAGTCCTTGAGGACTCCGATCCGCCGTACCGGGGCATCCAGGTCCCTCTTCGCTTCTGGAAGGTCGCCGGTTTCATGCAGGACGGCGACTTGGCGTCCACCGCGTACGTCCTGGACCAAAGCCCCGACCTCAGCAAAGACGCTGCCGCCCGGGCCCTGGACGAAGCGGCCAGAGCCGGCGATCCCCCACCGCTGGGCGCCTTCCGCACCTTCCAGGTACCGGTCGCCGACGTCGCAGACATCACCGGACTGGACCTGGGCCCCCTGCCGGCCGCCGACCGCCTGCCTGCCGGGGCCCGCGCCGCCAAGCGCTGGACACAGCTGGAATCGTTCGACGACATCGTCGTATAGGGCCCCGCAGACGCGCCGGGCCTGGTGTCCTCGAGATCCGCAGGGCAACCGGCCGCCCGTGCACGCCACGGGTTGCAATTCCTTGGCGGGAGCACGGACGGCCGCTGCCCCGTACAACGGGCGACCCGACGCTCGGCCCCGACCGGTACGCGGAAGAGGACGAGGCGCTCGCCGGTCTCGCCGCCGGGCACCACGACCTCTCGACCGGCACCATCCGGCCGCGTGACCGGCTGCTCCTGCGGACGCAGACGCATGACCCCAGGCCGCGTCGATGGCAGTACGCCGGGTAACGCCGACGGCGGCCCGGGCAAGCGCCCACCACGCATTCGTATCGGACAGCGGCTCCAACCGGCGCCGCCGGCGCCGGACCGTCCGTGACCAGAACCGGCTGCCGACGCCCTGCCCCGCCGTGCGCCTTGCGTGAGCACCTGTTGGTGCGCCGCCGCGACAGCGCCGGCAGAGCCTCGTCCGACGAGGGGCATGGCACGGGTCGCGAGGTCCCGTGCCCGCGGGCCCGGCCGCCGCCGCAGTGGTGCTGTCGGCAGACAACACCACCCATGGCCGAGCCGGGAGCACCCGGGTGCCCCGGCAAGCAGACCGGAATACGGCTCGTTCCCCGGCCATCGCCCGTACTGCCGGCGCCCTGGTGACCTTGACCCGCGCGAACAGACCCCCTGGCCCCGTACCCGGATCGTCCCCTGCGACCTCCCCATACGATCACCGCCTGGCTTTTCTTGGGGCGCCCCGGCAGATAAGGCCGTCAGCCAGGAAAGGCCCCTTCGAAAGGCACCGAGCCGTGGGGGGGCGTCGTCTACCCGCCGTGGATGACAACGCTGAGTTGCGGGCCCTTGTACCCGGTGCGACGGTGTAGCGGGGGCAACGCCGACTGCCTGGCAACCGACAGCCTTGCAGGTCACGGCATCACGCGTCGACACGCGGCTGAACCGCTCCCCGCCACCCTTGGCGCCTGACGACCCGTGAATCGGCGTGCCCCCATCCAGCCGGGGGGAAGCACACAGAAAGCGGGAAGAACCAATGGCGAACGGCCCCATGGACAGGCGTGCCTTCGGCGAGCAGCCCCATCGGCCCAACGGCCCCGGTATAGGTCACGGTGCCGAATACACCGGCCGCTACGTGGTCCTACTCGACCCGAGCAACCAGGAAAACGGACTGAACGCACTGCGATCGGCCGCCGACATCGCGCCTGTCGAACGCGTTCGAGGAACGGAGACCGGGAATGTCTCCGAACTCCTCGAGCGCCCCGACGTCTCGGTGCTCTTCGAGGAACTCGGCGCCGCCGTCGTCGAGGTACGGCCCGAGCAGCGCCACGCACTGGTGACCACGGCCGAGGCGGAGCCCTCGATCATCGCGGCGGAGCCGGAACGCATGGTCTACGCCTTGCCGATCACCGCCCCGCAGCAGGCACCGACCGAATTCTTCCCCGCCTACCGCAGCGACGAAGACGTGGTCGCCCGCCACACCAGGGCCGAAGTCGCCGCCGTCCAGGGCCCGGCCTGGGACGAGCAGCAGTGGACCTGGGGCCTGCAGGCGATCCGGGCCAACCTGTCCAGCCTGACCGGACGCGATGTGAAGATCGCTGTCCTGGACACCGGCGTGGACACCGACCACCCGGACCTGGCCGGACGCATCGAGGCGACAGCCTCCTTCGTGCCCGGCGAAATCGTCGAGGACGGCCACGGCCACGGAACACACTGCATCGGCACCGCCGCCGGCCCGGCCAACCCCCAGCAAGGACCCCGCTATGGCGTGGCCTGCGAAGCCCGGATCCTCGCAGCGAAGGTCCTCAGCAATGCAGGCAGCGGCACCGACGGCCAGATCCTGGCCGGCATGGCCTGGGCCGTCGCCCACGGCGCGCGAGTGATCTCCATGTCGCTCGGCGCACGAGTCCAACCCGGTGAGCTCTTCCCGCAGACATACGAGAAACTGGCCCAGCGCGCACTCGAACGCGGCACGGTCATCGTCGCCGCCGCAGGCAACGACAGCCGGCGGCCCCCGAACATCGAGCCCGTCAGCCGGCCCGCCAACTGCCCGTCCATCCTCGCGGTGGCCGCCCTCGACAAGGGCCTCACACCGGCGTTCTTCTCCAACGGCGCCATCAACGGCCAAGGCGGCGAAATCAACATCGCCGCACCCGGATGGCAAGTACGATCCGCAGCCCCCAGCGGCGGATACCAGTCCATGGGCGGCACCAGCATGGCCACCCCACACGTCGCCGGAGTCCTCGCACTCCTCGCCCAGGCAAACCCCAACGCCACCGCCGCCGACCTCGTAGCCAGCCTCAAATCCGGCGCCTTCCCGCTGACGCAACCCGTCAGGGACATCGGCGCAGGCCTCCTCCAAGCCCCGTGAACAAGTCGTCCCAACCCGCACCGGTCGGGGTCATCCTCGCAGTCGACCCCGACCGGTTCGCAGACGTGCTCATAGCCTTGCGGCAGGCCGGACTGACGGTCACCAACCAGCAGCCGATCCTCGGCACGCTCACCGGCACCATCACCGAAGACCGGATACCGGCCCTGGAAGCAATCGACGGCGTCGAATCCCTCGACCGGGAACGCACCACCGAACTACCACCCCCCCAATCCCCCATCCAATGAACCCCAACGAACACCCCGGCCAATGAGGCCGCGGCCTGTCCCGGTTCTGCCCAGCGTGACGCTCCCCGAGTAGGACAGGACCGGCAGGCACAGCGGGCCCCCCTACCGCCGAATGAGGCGTGCCGGGTCGATATCGAGGAGGAACGGCTCGGTGACGGTGGTGGTCTGTCCAGCTTGGACCAGGCGGTCGGTGTAGGTGCCGTTGTCGAGGTGCCCAACAGTTGATGTCACGGATCCGGACACGTCGGTCGTGCCGACGGTGATGTCGAAAGCGGCCCCGGCAGGTGATGACCAGCCCGGCGGAGTGGCCGCGCACTGCCTTGCTTGGGCCCCGGACACCGCCGCGGCGTCCGGTATGGCCCCGAAACCAAGGAAGTTGGGACACACTCGGGGTGTGACAACTGCCATCACCACAGAACGGGTCCACCGACGCCCTCCAACTCCACCCGCTCACGCCGAAACGACACCGAAGGCGAAGACGCCCTGACACGGTCAAGGAAGGGACGTTGCGGGTCGACCCGTCGCGCCGCAGGCCTCACGTCCTGATGTTGTAACGCTTCCCCGGAGTCGCCGCCCATTCGTGTTAGTGATTGTGGCTCCCGGCAAAGTTCTGTCCGAAGGACACCCTGAACCCCAAGTGCTTCCGAGACGTGGCAGGGTCACGAGACGGATTCCGATCACTGTGGAGGACCGTGGTACCGCAGAACCAATCCGAGGGCGAAGCGCCACTCGACCTGGGAACCTCGATGACCGACAAGGGCCGCTTCCACGACGCGATCGAACCGCTGCTGCGGGCCGCCGCGATCAGCGGTCCCGCGGCTCAGCGCCGGGCGACGGCGATGGCCCTGCTGCGACTCGGATTCGGACTCGGAGAACGGCAGAGCTTCACCGACGCGCTGCGAGTCCACATTCGGGCGGCGGCGCTCTTCGCCGAACTCGGGGATGTCGAACGGGAACTGCAGTGCCGCATCCTCACGGGCGTCTGCGAGTGGCAGCTCAAAGCGTACGAGAGCGCGATCCAGATCTTCGAATCTAACGCGGAGAAGGCGCTCAGTACGGGCAAGACCGCGTTCCGGGCCCTGGCGATGCTGAGCATCTCCTGCATCCTGGTCGACCATCTGCGCCAGCACCAGCGGGCGGTCCCGTACGCAACCGAAGCCGCGAGGCTCTTCCGGTCGACGGGCCACCACGAGCAGGCGGCCCATGCGCTCCGGCACCTCGACGAGGCGCGGCGCGGAGGGAATGTCTGATGGACCGGTTCGCCCTCTACTACCCGCACATCCACGTCCGCGACGACAACTGGCTCAAGTACGCCGCCCTGTACTGGCCCAAGATGGCCCGGATCCGGCCGCCGGGCTACCCGCTCCAGGACTCGCCCGCCGCACAGGAGCTGCACGCCGCGCGCTGGCTACTCGACTTCGAACCGCCCGCGTGGGCCGCCGCCGAAGTCGCCGAGCCGTTCCTGGAACTGCTCCACGAACACAGCGCCGACCTCCGGGACCGCTTCGGCCTCAACCGGATCGAGACCTGGGGCCTACCGGTCGCCGACGCCGGATTCGGCAACGCGGGCGGGTTCTCCGCAGGCAGGGAGGAGCCCGCCGAAGACGAACCCACCTGGCTCAACCCGCGATTCGGGTACGTCCACACCAGCCGCATCAGCGAGCACCTCCTCGACTCGGCCGTTGACCAGGGGCTCGCGGTCGTCCGCCCGGGCCGCGGCGGGATCTGGGTGGCGATGCACCCCCAGCTGGCCACCGTCTACGTGCTCGCGCTGGCCGAGCAGATAGCCGCCGAGAACTGCCTGCACCCGATCACCGACCAGACGCTGCCGCACACCGCCATGTCCGGCTGGACCTTGGAGCGGCTCACGGCGGCGCTCCTCGACGGCCTCCCGGCAGAGGATGCCGCGGCCCCGCCGGCGCCCGAGGAGGCGTTCGCCTTCCTGGCGTTCGCGACGGTGATCCCCGCGGATCTGCGGAACATCCCGATCGAGAAGATCCTCGAAATCCGCGCCGAGTTCGGGGCGGAACTGGACGCGTTCCGCGAGTTCACGGCCGACCAGGTCCAGCAGCTCGGCGCCATCGAGGACGTACGGGACGCCGGGCTCTACCAGGAGTATCTGCACACCGAAGTCGACCGCGCGGTCCGCACACGGCTCGACGACCTGGACGAGCGCATGCGCGGCGCCGGCCTCGAAACCGCCCGGGCCCTGGCCAACGTCAGATCCGTGGCGCTGCCGCCGCTGGCCGCGGTAGCGGCGAACGCGGTCGGTGTCACGCCCGCGCTGACGGTCCCCGCCGTGGTCGCTGGCTGCGTCGTGGGCGCGCCCCTCCAGTGGCGGCGCAGGCGCCGCAAGATCGCGCAGGAGTCGCCCGTCGGCTATCTGTTCCAGCTCAAGCGGGCCATCGGCCCGGACACGCTGATCGACAAGCTGCGAAGGACATGGCCGCTATGACAGGTGACGACGCCGCTTTCCCCGCGGCCTTTCACAAAGCGTTCCCAGGACTCGACGCCGACTCCGGCCACGTGCTCATCCCCAAACCCGGCACCGATCCGACGGTCCTGGCCCGTGCGGACCGGCAGACCCGGCGTCTCGTCGAATGCCTCATCGGCGAGGCTCCGTCCGACTGCCTGCAGATCACCGCCGTGTTCGCCCTGACGCTGCGCTCCGAGGTGGCACACGTCCGCCACTCGAACGGCCGCGCCACCACCGACGCCACGCCGGGTCCCGACGCGGTCCGACTGGCCCGCGAGCTGCGCCGGACCACCGGCCGGCTGCCGCGCGGGCCCTGGTGGCGGGTGACGCTCGACCTCCACGTCGACGACGGCGTCGAAGCGGACGTCGACTACGACGTGGGCTTCGACTACGGCGACGAGCCGTTCCCCGACGAGCACCTGTTCGCCCCCGAGGACTACCGGGCCGACCTCGAAGCCTTCGACTGGTCGGCGGAGAAGCTCCCGACCTGGCTGTCCGCCTTCGTCAGCCACGACGGCAGACAACAGCGCAGCCCGCGGACGGCCGCCGTACCCGCCGCCCCGCACGGCGCCCGATCTGCACAAGACGTCTCGCCGAACGACATGCCGGGTCTCACCGAGACCTGGTCCCGCTGGGCCGTCCTGTCGGCGGCGTTCGTCGCGGCCGGTTCCGAATGGGGGCCGCGGATGCAGCCTTCGCAGGCTCGGTTCGAGGGCTCGAAACGCGGCGGCTCGACCCTGTCGATGCTCGCGGGCGGTCGCGCCGTGCTCTCCGGCGGCGTCTGGGACGCGCCCAGCCTGATCGAGGCGTATCGCGGTGACGCGCCGCACCCCGAGCTGTTCGCGGGGGCGCCGGCGTGGGTGGCGGATCCGCTGCTCGACGAACGGGGCAAGGTCGGCCTGATGTCCTTCTGTTACTGGTGGGAGAGCGGGCGCTGGCGGCGGGGCGAGTCGCCGCCGGCGGAGGAGCTCGCGACGGCGATCCCCGGCGTCTGGACCGGCGAGACGGTCGCCGACATCGTGTCGAAGCTGGCCCCGCGCGTGACGCGCGACACCGAGGCGGCGGCGCTGCGGCTTGTCACCGCCGCCGAAGGGGGATTCGCCGAGCGCGGCATGCTGGCCGAGGTCTTCGGGAACGGCGCGGTCGCCGATCTCGACGGCGCCTACCACCAGTTGGTGATGGCGGGCGTCACCCACCGCACCGACCTGCCGCAGTTGCCCCGCCACCAGGCGATCGCTATCGTGCGCCGCTACATGCTCGCCCACGACATGGACAGCCCCGACTACCGGGTCGCGGACCTCGTCGCCGACCGGATGGACTGCGGATGGATGGTCTACGCGCCGGTCGCCGCAGGTGAGATGAGGATCGGCCGCGGCATCTTCTTCGTCGCCGACGACGAGGTCCTGGAGATCACGGACAGCCAGAGCTCGTACCCGCACCTGTACGCGCAGCAAGTCGCGGACCGGTACCGCGCGCGGTGGGGTCTGTGAACTCAGGTCTGTGGCTGAGGGTTGGAAGCGGGTGGCGGTGAACTGACGCTTGGGAGCCGGAATTTGGGAGCCGGTCAGGGCCGAGGCTCCGCCAGCTCCCAGTCGAGGGTCCACAGGCGGACGCGTCCGTCGCTGCCGCCCGAGACCGCGTACGTGCCGTCGGCCGTCACGGCGAGCTGGCCCAGGTGACCGGGCTGGGCCTCCACTGTCCGCAGGCAGGTGCCGGCCGCCAGGTCCCAGAGCCGCAGCTCCGCGCCGTCGTGGCCGGAGAGCAGAAAGCGGCCGTCCGGGGTGAAACGCATGGGCCGCGCGTTGCCGCGCTGCCCTTCGAGCACCGCGGTGCACGCGCCGGTGGCGGTGTCCCACACGCGGATCGACAGATCGTCGTAGCCGCCCGCGGAGGCCACCTGGCTCCCGTCGGCGCTCATCGTCACGGCCATGACCCCGGATGTGTGGCCGCTCAGCACGGCAGTGCAGCGGCCGGTCCCGAGATCCCACAGGCGGACCGTACCGTCGCTCGCGCCCGTGGCGGCGATGCGGTCGCCGGGGCCGAGCCACACGGCCCGCGGCATTCCCGTGTGGCCGACGAGCGTGCGCAGGCAGGTGCCGGTCTCCAGGTCCCAGAGCCGCAGCCGCCGGTCGTTGCCGTCGCCGCCGACGAGCACGCGGCGCCCGTCGGCGGTGAACCCGGCCGCGTCGGGGCTCATGCCCACGGGAAGGATCCACCGCAGCGTCTGGGGCATCTCCGTGCCGATGAGCCGGTCGTCGGACAGCGCGTGCCGCTGCGCGCCGGTAGCAGTCGACCACGTCTTGGCCGATCCGCTGCGTCGCCAGGCCATGACGGTGCCGCCGTCGGTACTGAGCTGCACCTTGTCGATGCCTGCGACCGGACTGGCGGGCGCGCTGCGATCGGGGTCGGTGATGGTCCGCAGCAGCGCGCCGGTGCCCGGGTCCCAGAGCCGGATCTCGCTGCCGTCGGTGGTGGCCATGACGTCCCCGCTCGCGCTGATGTCGAGCGAGTCGACGCCCGACCGGTGCGCCGGGAAACCGCGTTCGAGCCAGACCGCACGAATGCCGGTGCGGACCAGTGACCGGCTGAGGCCGTGCCAGGCGGCCATCACGTCGGGAGCCCGCTCGTGCCCGGGGACGGCCCGGGCCTCCCGCAGCGCGTGGAGCGCGGCGGCACGGTCGCCTGCCACCTCGCGGGCTGCCGCGGTGTCGAGCAGTGCCTTCACCTTCTCTTCCAGCAGGTTCAGCACGCCGTGCCTACGGGGGCGGCTCACCTGGAACGGAACGGCGGGAGAGTCGGGCATCCGCCACAGCCGTACGGTGTTGTCGAGGGACGCGGACAGCGCGAACCGGTCGCCCGCTCCCCAGCGGACGTGGGCCGCCTCGCCTTGGTGGCCCCGGAACGTGCGCAGGCACTTGCCGGTCTCCAGGTCCCACAGACGGACCGCGCCGTCGCGGGCGCCGACCAGGAGTCTCGCGGCATCGGCGCTGATCGCGAGCGATCTGACGGAGCCTCGCAGTGTCCGAAGCCGCCGCGCCGTCCGCAGATCCCAGATGCCGACGGCGTCGTGGTTGTCGGCGATCGCCGCCCGGCCGTTGCCCTGGTCGAAGCACAGAACGGGCTGGTTCACGCCTTTCCCGTCCAGCACCTTCACGCATTTCCCGGTGCGCAGGTCCCAGAGGCGGGCGATGCAGTCCTTGTACCCGGCCACGAGGACCCAGCGGCCGTCAGGGCTGAGCTCGGCTTCCGGGAACTGCGCCAGCGGGCCGAAGAGACGCCAGCGGACCTGGCGCCGGCGCAGATCCCACACGACGACGTCGACGCCGTGCACACCGTCCTTCCAGCCCGGTTCCGTGGCGACGGCGATGCCCTCCCTCGCGCTGACCGCTGCCCACTCGAAGGACCTCGCCGCCCTGATGGACCGCAGGCACCTGCCGTCGGACAGGTCCCAGATGCGCAGGACCGAGCCGAAGTCGACCGAGGCGCAATACCTGCCGTCGGGAGTGATCCGGACCGACCGCACCGTGGACTTGTGGCCGCGAAGGGTACGCAGGCACCGGCCCGTGAGCACGTCCCACATCCGGACGTGTTCGTCGTCACCACCGGACACGGCGGTCCTGCCGTCCGCGGACACATCGATGCGGAACATCGGGTCCGGTTTCCCGGCGGCGGTCGGGTTCCAGCGGATCTCCTTGACCCCGATGCAGTCCGCGGACGGCACCGTTCCGGAGTCGAGCACGTCCAGCGCCTCGCTCACGTCCCGCAGCCCGGGCTGCTCGCGGTCGACGCGCTCAAGAAGCGGCCGGGCCGTGGCGAGGTCGCCCCGTTCGAGGTGGACCAGGCCAAGCGCGTGCCGCGCCGGCCAGGCGTCGCCGGTGTCGGTGCGGACGGCGTCGAGATCGGCCACCACCTGTTCGTCGGTGATCTCGCCACGGCGCCACCGCCACAGCCCCAAGTTCAGGGTCGCGTCGGCGTGCTGCGGGTCGGCGGTCAGCGCTTCATCGAACGCGGCGGCGCCCTCCTCGGGACGCTTGAGGTCGAGCAGCGACAGCGCCCGGTTGTTGAGCTCCTCGGCACGCAGGTCGGCTGCCTTCGGCTCCAGGCGCCGGTACCGCTCGCCGGTGATCCGCAGATGGATCTCCGCCAGTTCCTCGGCGACCGCGGCCATCGGCCCCGGCCGCTCCTCGGGGTCCGGATGGAGGCAGCGCTCCAGCAGTTCGCCCAGATCCGGCGGCATCGGCGGCAGCCCAAACCCGTACGACTCGATGACGTGCCGCTCTCTGATCGTGTCGTTCGCGGACGGACCCCGGCCCCAGCGCGGCCCGCCGGTGAACATCTCAAGCACCGTGACACCGAGACTGAAGACGTCCGTCGGCTTCCCGACCAGCCGCTTCGACAGCTGCTCCGGCGAGGCGTACGCGGGTGTCCGCCCGCCCGCCGAGACCGGGACGCCCACGCCGTGCGGAAGGTCCCCGCCGTCCTCGGCGACGATCGGCCGGTAGCGAGCCAGGCCGAAGTCGGTGACCTTGGCGACGATGTCACCGCCCTCCATGTCGAGCAGCACGTTGGCCGGCTTAATGTCCCGGTGCACCAAGCCCGCGGCGTGCGCATGTCCCACGCCCCAGGCCATCTGGATCGCCAGGTCCACCATGCGCACCACGACCGCCTCCGGGTCGCCCTCGTACAGGCGGCGGTCGGCGATCCAGTCGTGCAGGCTGCCGTCGCCGACGTACTCGGCGAAGACGTAAGGGACGTCGTCGACCACGCGCACGTAGTGGCACCCGCAGATGTTCGGGTGCAGCCCGAGCGCGACCCACGCCTCGGCCTCGGTGACGAACCGCTTGCGCTGCTCATCGGTCGCGAACACCTCCGGCCTCGGCATCTTGACCGCCAGGTCGATTCCCCACTGCCGGTGCAGGACCCGCAGCACCCGCCCCATCCCGCCCTCACCCGCGACCTCCTTAACCTCGTAGCGGTCGTCGAGAACCTCCTCGATTGCCCTGTCGCCCATGTACAACACGCCTTTCGCCGAATCGACTGCAACTTCCTGCTCATTAGAGACCGGGCCATCCGGGTCTGTACGGTCAACGGTGATTCCCCGCTCAGCTGGTCTCACGGAATGGGAGCTGGGCGTCCTGGCCTCGTATACCGTCGAAACGCACTGGGAGCAGTTCACCGTGGCCCTGCGGGTGCCGGAGCCTGTTGCCGCCCGGCTCCTGCCGCGGAACGGGTCGGCGCTCCCCTGCATTGCGCAGGACGCGGCGGTGGCGGCCACGCCGGAACTTCCGCCCGAGGAGGAACAGCCTTTGGGTCCAGGGGTGTTCGACGACACCCCGGTCAGCGACTGGCGCCCGGTCACGGCCGCGCACCTGCCGGCACTGTGCCTCGCCTCCCGGGATCCCGACCAGCTCTATCTCGTCTTCTCCATGACGGCGGGGCCGGAGGTCATCGCGCTGACCGTCCTGGAGCGGCGCTGCGCTGCCGGATGGGAGGGCGTCATCATCGCCGGCGCCGATGACCTGCCTGGCACGCTCGTTGAGGCCCGGCGCGACGCTGGCTCGGCGGACGGCGCGCCGGACGGGGAAGGCGTGTGGCTGCCGCGTGTCCACAATTCCCGTAACCCGGACTTCGGCCGCAGCTTGAGCACAGGAGAGGGAGAACGGCTGCTTGTACGCCTGTGCAAGGGGCGGTGGGGCGCACCGGCGCCGGTGGGGGTGCGCCCCTCTTCCCTATCGCTGAGAGGCCCGCGTTCTCCTCATCCGGTCTCTCGTCCGTGTGGATGAGACGGGGCCGATAACTGGGACGGCATGCTCAACGACGGATGCGCACGAGGGACCCTGATCTCGGCCCCCGAACCTTGACGCGGTCGACCGGCATGCTGGTGGGGTTGTTGTTCTTGTGGGGCGGGCATGGCTTCCCCTCAGGTGACACGACGGGTCTGAGAGGGGCGCGGTGGCTGGCAGTGTCCTCTGAAGCGCGGCACAGGCTAGGGGCTGTCCGATGGGTCGTGTGAGCTGATCAGGGCCGTGGCTTAGGCGCAGATGAGCTTCTCCGAAGGCGCCTTCGTCGGGCTCGCTGGCACTGATAGCTCGTCGCCAATCCGCCCTTGCCTGCGTCGGTCGGTTGAGGAATTTGGTTGCGGTGGATCAGGCGGATGCGGTGATACTCCGGCATGAGTAGAGACGCCGAGGTCATCGTGCTCGCCCGCTGGTCGGACGAGGTGATGCAACCGCTGACCCAGGACGACCCGGAACGCACGTGGCAAGGTCGCTTCGTCCCGATAGCGGGGCACTGGGGCTACGAGTTCGGGTGGGCCCTGGAGTTCGAGAAAATGCGTGCCCGCAAGGGCCTGCTCAGGCACCTGGAGTCGCTGCCGTGGCCGCATCCGCATACGGTGCAAGTTCTGCTTCGCGACCAGGACGACGACTGCTTCGGACTATGGATGTTCCAGGAGGGCCGACTGGTGGAAGTCGCCATTCCGCGCACCGAGCGTTTCCACCAGTCGGCACCGCCCAATGAGGACTTCGAACCCGACCCGGGCATGCTGCTGCGCACCGACCAAAACACGGCTCTGCCCGAGCAGACCCCAGAAGCACGCCGCGACACCCGCTCACCCTGGTAGACCGGGTTCGACAGCTCATCTCGGCCCTCGTCATCGGCGTCGGCCTGGACGGCCCGCAGGATCCTCTCCCACGTGCCGTCCGCCGACCACCTGCGATGACGATCGTGAACCGTCTTCCAGCTACCGAAGCAGGGAGGCAGGTCCCGCCAGGGGAGGCTGGTCCGCTGCCGGAACAGAATCCCGTTGATCACACGGCGGTGGGATTGCCAGCGTCCACCCTGCCCGCGATTCGTCGGCAAGTGCGGCTCCAGTCGAGCCCACTCTTCATCCGAAAGATCTCCCCGCCCCATGTCCCACGGAACGAGTGCCCGGCGGGAGCGTCACGCGACCCATCGCACACGACCTAGAGAACCTCCGCGGTAAATCCCTGCGTAGCCCGCCCGAGAGTCGTAAGCTGGGTACATCGACGCGGGGTGGAGCAGCTCGGTAGCTCGCTGGGCTCATAACCCAGAGGTCGTGTGGTTCAAATCCCGCCCCCGCTACCAACATCCGGCCCCTGCCCGACTTTTCGTCGGACAGGGGCCGGAGCCGTATGCATAGGCTCCCATCCCTCTGTCCGACCGAGGCTCCGGGCGCGGAGTTCCTCGCCTCACGAGCCCCAAAGATCACGTGGAGTCTGCCAAGGGCGGGGCGAGGGCATCGAATGAGGGCCCGTACCTGCAGCAGCGGGCTGTCGGTCGCGGCACCTGGCATCTGCGCGATGACCCGGACCACAAGTGCCCGGTTCCGGTGGCAGTTCGCCGCCGGTGCTCCCCGACCGCGGCCCGCTGCCTGTTCCGGCACCACCTGCAGCACAGTGAACTGCGCGACGCGCAGCACTGGCGCAGACAGGCTCTGCTGCTGCGGCACCTGGGCCAGGCCCCCCTGGCGCACGCCGCGTGGTCGCGGGCGGGGACCGGCGCCGTCCCGGACGGCGATGGTGCCCCAGGTGGTCACGGTCGATGTCGTTCACCGGGCGTGCCGGCGCGCGTCGTCCCTGTCGCTGTCGAACTCGCTCACCAGGGTCGTGCAGCGGCTCGAGGCGCTACCCGATGAGGACTTCGGCGCCCTTGCCAAGCCCGACCCGGAACTCGCGGCCGAGCTCGTGGACTGTGCGGCTTCTTGATGATCGGGTACGTCATTGGTGCCGTGGCGGCAGCGGGCTGTTCGCCACCCCGGCGCTACGTGACGGATGGATGCCTCGTCACTTCTCGCTTCTTGTGACGACCAGTGCGGCGAACTCGGTGATCGTCGCCCGGGCTGTGGTGGGCGATGGTCCCCATAAGGTCGCATTCGCGGGAGTCATTCCAGCGTGCGCCAGAGGTTGTCGAAGGCGGCCTGCTCGATGGCGCGTCGTTGTTGCTCCGCCTCCAGTTCCTCCAGCGCGGTACGGACGCAGGCCAGCACCGTCTGCACCGCGTAATCGGTGATTTCGGTTGATTCATTGGCCTGGTCGTGGTCGATACCCAGGCTTTCAGCGAGAGCGAGGAGGACGGGCTCGACATGGGCCCAGCGCGTGGTCGCCCGATGGCGGAACGGTGAGTTGGCCAGAGATCTGCGCCCCTCCCGGAAGAGACGGCCGCGCTCTCGCACGATGGTTCCCTGTGCTTCCAGTGCGGCCACGTATGTCTGCGTCAGGGACTTGCCTCTGCGCCACAGCCAATCACTCACCAGCTCGTACGGCTCGTCCATGACGAATGAGGCGGCAGCCTCGGTCAGGAGGCGATCAGCCGGTTCCCCGGGATGGCCCGGCACGATCCGGTCCCCGTCCAGCCGGATGGTCGGGGCCTTGAGGAGGTCGATCAACTCGGCTCCCGCGAGCGCGAGCGACAGGCCGCCTGGCGCGAGTGGAGGCCCGGCTTCCACGTCCAGGACGACGATCAGCAAGTCTTGCGGTGTGGTCATGAAAAGCTCACGTCCCCTGGGTCGTAACGCCTGACGTCAACTGCCGCCGCCGATGTGCTCGTTGCGTTGGTTGAGCTGTTGGCCTGCCGCATCCGGCGGCTGAGGGACAGGGCATTCTCCGGCTGTGAGCGCGGCGGCCGACGAGGGATCGTCCGCGGCTACCAGGAACACGGCCGCGAGAGTTCACGACTGCCGACGCCGCGCATGCAGGTGATCGACCCAGCACGTCGCCTGCCGCCTCCCGGCAGGCTTACGCCGGCTGGTGACGTGGCCCGCGCCATCACGGCAGGCTGCGGCAGTCCGCCATCAGGGGCGGCGGCCGGCAATCGACGCTCACAACGGCCAGGCTCCGCGAAGCGGGCTTCGTCCCTACAGACGGCCGTACCCGCCCGACCGGCTGACGACCGGGAAGTCGCTCTCACACCGACGCCGTGATCGATGGAGGAGCGGTTTGTCAGGCCGACTTGTCACCGCCGTTGAGGATGGAGAACAGTTGCAACGCCTCCACGTAGATCCACACCAGGGTCAGTGTGAGGCCGAAGGCCGCCAGCCAGGACTCCTCGCGCGGGGCTCCGTGGGCTATGCCGTCCTCGACCTGTTTGAAGTCCAGGGCCAGGAAGCACGCGCCGAGGATGATGCCGATGACGCCGAAGAGGATGCCAAGGCCGCCGCTGCGAAGGCCCAGGCCGTCACCACCGGCGAAGGCGGAAATCAGCAGGTTGGCGACGGTGAGCAGCAAGAAGCCCATCGCGGCGGCCATCGCGAAACCGTAGAAACGTCGGGTGACGCGGATCCAGCGTCTTTTGTATGCGATCAGCGTGCCGGCGAAGACCGCCATCGTGCCGAGCACGGTCTGGATCACCACGCCGGGGCTGATGTAGGTGGAGGTGGCGCTGGAGATGGTGCCGAGGAAGATGCCTTCGAACGCTGCGTACGCCAGGATCAGTGCCGGGACCGGCTTGGCCTTGAATGTTTGGACGAGCGACAGGCCGAAGGCCAGTAGGGCGGCTCCGACCGCGATGCCGTACGACGTGCCCAGGTTGGCCTCATCGACAGGCAGCAGCACCCACGCAAGGACGGCGCCAAGCACCACCACGCCGAGTGTCGTTGCCGTGCGGGCGACGACATCATCGATGGTCATCGCCGTGCCGAAGACCTGC
The DNA here is from genome assembly GCF_042733315.1 of Streptomyces sp. NPDC059718. Classification (NCBI taxonomy): domain Bacteria; kingdom Bacillati; phylum Actinomycetota; class Actinomycetes; order Kitasatosporales; family Streptomycetaceae; genus Streptomyces; species Streptomyces sp. NPDC059718. The sequence goes on along the minus strand of NZ_JBHWGA010000063.1, from coordinate 12,272 downwards.
GGCAGAGCAGCGGGCCCGGCGTCGGGCGCAGCGTCCGCGTGGTGCACGGGCGCGCTCCGGTTGGCCGTGCCCTGCGCGTAGGGGTTGTCCGCGGCAGAGCCATCGGCGTGCGGGTTCTGCTCGTTGAGGCCCGCGTAGCTGTTGCTGCGGTTGAACACCCCTCGCGAGAAGACAGGATTGCTGCTCTTCATCTCACTCATTCCTCTGCGGTTGCACCCCCGGTCCGGTCTCGAGACGGATCTGGGGATCCGAATACCGGCCCTGGGGGATGCCTCAAAACGGCGTTCATCGATGACATGTGACACAGGTGCCGGAGGCTCACGTTGGGGATCACGCCACGTGCCGTACGGGAAACCTCAGGGCGCGAGCACGCGGAGTGTGCTCGGGTCCGTCGTTTCCCGAAGCGCCCGCTGAGCATCGCGCGCCGGCAAACTGTGCCTTGGTCCGCGTGTCCGAGTACGGCGCTCCCACGCCCGGTCGGCTCCTCGGCGGCGAGGGCCGGCGGTTGGCGTTCGGGATGGGCGCGGCGCGGCGGTGTGGCCGCGTGTCCCGGGGCGGCTGTGCGACTGGGGGGGGCCGAGTCGCGCAGCCGCCCCGGGGGCTAGAGGCGGTGCGTCAGGTCGGGCACGGTCTGCTAGCGAAGGGACCGGAAGCCCGCGCGGAGCTCGTTCACGAACAGGGCCGGCTGCTCCCAGGCGGCGAAGTGGCCGCCCTCGTCGAGCCTGTTGTAGTGGACGAGGTTGGGGTAGGCCTGCTCGGTCCAGCTCTTCGGGGGCTGGAAGAGCTCGTCGGGGAAGACGCTCACGGCGACCGGGAGCTTGACGCCCTTCGGTGCGAAGAACGGGGAGATCCGGTTCTCGGCGTACAGACGGGAAGCGGAGATCGCGGTGTTCGTCAGCCAGTAGAGCGTGATGTTGTCCAGGACGTCGTCCCGGGACAGGCCCTCGGTCACCCCGTCGAAGGCCCGGGAGATCATGTCCAGGCTGGCCGCGTCGTGGTCGAGCAGGAAGGCCGCCAGGCCGACCGGAGAATCCGCCAGGCCGGTCAGCGTCTGCGGGCGGGAGGCCATCATGTAGGCGTAGTAGACGTGCTTGTAGAAGAAGTCCAGCTGCTCGACGGCACGCTTCTCCTCGTCGTTCACCAGGACCACGCCGGGCGGCAGGGGGTTGCCGGCCGATACGGCCTGCTCGATGACGGGCGGGAACACACATGCCAGATTGGTGTGGATACCGACGAGGCCCTCGGGCTCGTGCACGCCCATCATTTCGGTGATGAGCGCACCCCAGTCGCCGCCCTGCGCGACGTACTTGGTGTAGCCCAGGCGCTTCATCAGCTCGGCCCAGGCCTGGGCGATGCGCTCGGGGTCCCAGCCGGTCGAGGTCGGCTTGCCGGAGAAGCCGTAGCCGGGCATCGAGGGGATCACCAGGTGGAAGGCGTCCGAGGCGTCGCCGCCGTGGGCGGTCGGGTTGGTGAGCGGCTCGATGAGCTTCATCTGCTCGATGATCGTGCCCGGCCATCCGTGGGTGACGATCAGCGGCAGGGCGTTCTCGTGCTTGGAGCGGACGTGGATGAAGTGGATGTCCAGGCCGTCGATCTCGGTGATGAAGTGCGGCAGGGCCTTCAGCTTCGCCTCGGCCTTGCTCCAGTCGTACTCCGTGGCCCAGTACCGCGCCAGCTCCTGAAGGGTGGCCAGCGGGGTGCCCTGCGACTGGTCGGCGACGGTCTCCTTCTCGGGGAAGCGCGTCGCGATGATCCGTGCGCGCAGGTCCTCGAGTTCCGACTCCGGGAAGTCGAACGTGAACGGACGGATCGCATCCCGGTCAGGGGTGACGGACATGTTGGTCTCCACGATGTCTAAGTGATGTGCAGAAGGAGGGGGATGTGACGTCGAGTTCGCTGACGTATCCGCACGTTGTCAATCCCGCTTGCCGGCGCTGCGGGCCGAGGCCTGCTCTGCCTTCCGGCGCACTTCCATGATGGGCCTGGGTTGCCGCATCGGTAATCTGGAAAGTGACCTAGATTCCGCAGAGGCGGTGATGTTTTTCCTAGGTAACGTGACGTGGTGCCGTCGGCGGGCGTCAGAGCAGTCATGTGATGGAATCCCGCGGTCGCCGCCGTGGTGACCGGCGCCTAGCAAGGGAGTTGCCGCGTCATTGCGTGCGGTCGCGAAGGGGATCACTTGTCAGGGCGGTGCCGGAACTGCGCCGTGTTTGCGCCCCCGCAAACCGAATGACACCAGGGCAGTTGCACGGCCAGGCGACAGGAACGACGATGTCTGCACCGGACCCCTTGGCGAAGCTTTCAGGTTCGGCGATGAGCCGCCGACACAGCTTGGCGGCCGCCCACTCCCCCAACGCACCGCCCGTGGGCCAGAGCGAACGAGGACAGCGGGCGGCTCGGTTGCAGCAGCGCCCTTGCAACGCCGTGAGGGTCCCCGCCTACTTTCAGGCGGGGACCCTCACGCGGACACGACGCAACCGTCATGCAGTCAGACACTGCCCGGTGCGCCGCAGGAAGCTTGGCGAACGCTCGATTCCGACCCGTTGCGTGGAGGGCGGAAATGACGAGCCACTCGGGCCTGCGGGCTTGCGCCCGGTCCACTCGCGCGGAAGACGCCTCAGGCGTCTGCCCGTTTCGGCAGCCGCCAGTTCGGGCGCGGAAAGTGACAGGTGTAGCCGTCCGGATAACGTCTCAAGTAATCCTGATGCTCCGGCTCGGCTTCCCAGAAGGTGTCGGCCGGCACGACTTCGGTCACCACAGTCCCCGGCCACAGACCAGACGCCTCGACATCCGCGATGGTGTCCTCAGCGATCCGCCGCTGCTCGCCGTCGAGAGGGAAGATGATCGAGCGGTAGTCGACGCCGACGTCGTTTCCCTGCCGGTTCTTCGTCGTGGGGTCATGGATCTGGAAGAAATATTCCAGGATGGTGCGGTAGTCGGTGACGGCAGAGTCGAAAGTGATCTCGATCGACTCTGCATGATTTCCATGGTTGACATAGGTCGGATGGGGCATGTCGCCGCCGCTGTATCCCACCCGGGTACTCACGACGCCGGGAAGCGTCCGGAGCAGATCCTGCATGCCCCAGAAGCAGCCGCCCGCAAGCCATGCCTTTTGCTGGAATTCAGTCATCCCTGTTCGTCCTTCTTCCATGTTCGGGAACACACGCCCATACCTACCGATGTCGGCCAGAGGCGACGGCCCGATACGTGCTTCCGGGCAACTCACGCGCCCGGCATCACCGTCCGCTGCGCCCATGGCCACGCTCAACGGGTTTCCGGCCACCCGTCGCAGCAGACGCGGCGGCCCTCCGGGACGCTTCGGGGAACGGTCGGAGGCCGTCCGCGCACCGCAAGGACAACACCGATCGGTTTGTCCGGGTGTAGCTGTCGCAGGCGACATGCTCTGCCCGCCTTGTCCAGGGCGTCGCATCTGCGCCCAGGGAAGGCGCCGAGTTCGCGAAAGGGGACGGGTCCCGCGCTCCGGTCCCCCGCTGTCGGGGCGCGGGGCCGGAGCAAGGGGGTGCGGGACCCGCCGTTTGAGGGGGCCGTAGGAGAATCGGCCCGGTGCCCGTTGTTCAGGCGTTCGTGTTCGGGGTGTTCGTGGACCTGGTGCGTGGCGTGGCCGCGTGGCCCGGGGCGGCCAGGTGGCTCGATGAGGAGCCGCTCGGCCGCCCCGGCGGGCTGGGGTCCGTGCAGTGGGTTGTCGACGATGGATTACCGCAGGGAGCGGAAGCCCGCACGGACCTCGTTCACGAGCTGCTCAGGCTGCTCCCAGGCGGCGAAGTGGCCGCCCTCGTCGAGCCTGTTGTAGTGGACGAGGTTCGGGTAGGCCTGCTCTGCCCAGCTCTTGGGGGCCTGGTAGACCTCGTCGGGGAAGACGCTGACGGCGACCGGGATGTTGACGCCCTTGGCGCCGAGGAACGGGGTCTTGTTCTCCGCGTAGAGACGCGCTGCGGATATCCCGGTGTTCGTCAGCCAGAAGAGCGTGATGTTGTCCAGGACGTCGTCTCGGGTGAGGCCTTCGGTCTGTCCGGCGAAGGCCCGGGAGATCATCTCCAGGCTCGGCGCGTCGTGGTCGAGCAGGTAGGCCGCCAGGCCGACGGGCGAATCCGCGAGTGCGGCCAGCGACTGCGGGCGCGAGGCCATCATGAGGAACTGGGCGATGTTCTGGTACAGGTGGCCGACCTGCTCGACCGCGCGCTTCTCCTCATCGTTGGCCAGAACGACGTCGCGGGGCAGCGGGTTGCCGACCGCGAGCGCCTGCTCGACGGCGGGCGGAACCGTGCCGGGCAGGTTGACGTGGATGCCGGCCAGCCCGTCGGGCTCCTGAACGCCCATGAGGTCGGAGATGATCGCACCCCAGTCGCCGCCCTGCGCCACGTACTTGGTGTAGCCCAGGCGCGTCATCAGCTCGCCCCAGGCACGCGCGATGTGCTCGGCGTCCCAGCCGGCCGAGGTCGGCTTGCCCGAGAACCCGTAGCCGGGCATCGAGGGGATCACCAGGTCGAAGGCGTCCGAGGCGTCGCCGCCGTGGGCCGTCGGGTTGGTGAGCGGCTCGATGATCTTCAGCTGCTCGATGATCGAGCCGGGCCATCCGTGGGTGACGATCATCGGCAGGGCGTTCTCGTGCTTGGAACGGACGTGGATGAAGTGGATGTCCAGGCCGTCGATCTCGGTGATGAAGTGCGGCAGGGCCTTCAGCTTCGCCTCGACCTTGCGCCAGTCGTACTCCGTGGCCCAGTAGCGCGCGAGTTCGCGCATCGTCTCCAGCGGCACGCCCTGCGAATGGTCGGCGACGGTCTCCTTCTCGGGGAAGCGCGTCGCCTCAATGCGTGCACGCAGTGCCTCGAGCTCCGACTCCGGGAACTCGAAGGTGAACGGACGGATTGCGTGCTGGTCAGGGGTGACGGACATGGTGGTCTCCTTGATGTCTGCGTTATGTGCAGGAGAAGGCGGGATGTGACGCCGAGTTCGCGGGCGTATCCGCGACTCGTCTTTCTCGCCGGCCGGCGCTGGGACCGTGTGACCCGGCCCTTCTTTCCGGCGCACTTCCATGATGGTCACGAGATGCCGCCTCGGTAATCTGGCACGTGACCTAGATTCCGCAGGGGCGGTGTCGTGCTTCCCCGGTAACCTGACGCGGTACATCGCCTGTGTCACGGCCAGTCATTCGACTTACCGCGTACCTTCGGCGTTGCCGCCCCGGGGTGCGGGCGGCTGCGGCGATTGACGACATTCGATCCGGGCTGCATCGAGCTCTTGCGGAAAACACATCCGGACTTCACAGGTGCGACGCCTCGTTCCACCGAGCCCGGCGGGCGCCCCGCTGCCGCCGGCATGGTGCCAAGCGGCCTACCTCGGACCGGCCGCCCCGTCGGACCCGTACGGTCAGCCGGACGGCGAAGGCGCCGACCGCCCCCTTCGGCGTGTGAAGTGTGCGACGAGCCGGCACTCGGCGTCGTTACCGGACGCAGCAATGGTGCGTCTGCCCTTCCGGCATGGCCGCCCTCAGCCAGGCCTTCGGTAGCTGTGCCCGGCCTGCCGGGCCCCGGACCGTGGGCGGATACCGAAGGCCGCCGCACGGTGCGGTGGCCTGGGTGTGCGGCCGTGTCCGGTTGCTGGTCCCGGCAGAGGGTGCCTGGGCGGCGGTCCTGGCATCGGCTGTCGCCCGGTGGGCGGCGGGGGGGGCGGCGGGGGAAGGCGTTGCCGTTTCAGCATCGGTGTTCTGGGGGTGCTTGCCGGACGCCGCCGTCCCGGCGCCCGGTGCGGCTCGTCAGCCGAAGCGTGCGGTGCGGTGCGGGCGGATCGCGGCGGTGACGGCGTCGGCCAGGGCCGGCACCTCGTCCGCGGTGAGGGGCGAGATGGTGATGCGGATGCCGGGCGGCGAGGAGAGCCGGAAGCGCGCGCCGGGTGCGACCGCCCAGCCGGCCTGCAGCAGTCGGGTCACCACCCCGGTCTCCTCCGGTACCGGCACCCAGACGTTCATGCTGCTGCGGCCGTAGGCCGGGACTCCGCGGTCGGCCAGTGCCCGCACGAGAGCGTCGCGGCGCGCGGCGTAGGCGGCGGAGACCGCCGCGACGTCCACGGCGTCGGTGCGCCAGAGATGGGCGACGGTGTGCTGGAGCAGGTGGCTGACCCAGCCGGGCCCGAGGCGGTAGCGGCCGCGGAGCCGGTCGAGGGTCAGGGGGTCGCCGGTGAGGACGGCCAGGCGCAGGTCGGGGCCGTAGGCCTTGGCGGTCGAGCGGACCAGCATCCAGTGCCGTGTACTGCCGGCGAGCGGGTGGAGTGGCAGTTCGGTGAGTCCGTGCACGTGGTCGTCGTCGATGACGAGGACCTGCGGGTGGTCCGTGAGGATGGCGCGCAGGTCCTGGGCTCGGGCGGCCGAGATCGTGGCGCCGGTGGGGTTCTGGCCGCGGTCGGTGACGATCAGCGCCCGCGCGCCCTGCCGCAGGGCGGCGTCCACGTCGTGCGGCAGGGGGCCGTCGTCGTCGACGCCGATCGGGACCGGCCGCAGCCCGAGGGCGGGGACGAGGTCGAAGACGCTGCCCCAGCCGGGGTCCTCCACCGCCACCGCGTCGCCGGGTCGCAGGTGGGCGGTGAGCGCGCGCTCCATGGCGTCGAGCGATCCGGAGCTGAGGCCGACCGGGCCGTCGGGGACGCCGTCGGCGTCGAAGGCGGCGCGGGCCAGACGGCCCAGCTCGTCATCGAGTGGAGCCTGTCCGTACAGCATGGGTTGCCGGGCGTGCCGGGCGGCCGCCTCGGCCAGTGCCTCGCCGAGCGGGGGGAGCAGCGCGGGGTCCGGGTTGCCTGCGGACAGGTCGCGCACTCCGGGCGGCACCTCCAGGCGGATCTCGTCGTGCGCGGTGATGGCGGGGCGCGGCCGCACCCGGCTGCCGCGCCGGCCCGCGGTCTCGATGACGCCGCGGTCGCGCAGCAGGCGGTAGGCGGCGGCGACGGTGTTGGGGTTGACGCCCAGTTCGGTGGCGAGCTCCCGCAGCGGTGGGAGAGCGGTGCCCGGCGCGAGCGTGCCCTGTCCGACGGCCCGCTCGACGCTCGCCGCGATCTCCGCCGCGCCCCGACCGGTAAACGTGTACTCTCCTATCACAATATCCATTATGCGCTAGTTCAAAAGGATCGTGTTATCCCTCCCCCGCTCCCCTCCGGTGTGCCTGCGCCGCCACTGACCGCACGGTCCCGACCCGCAGCCGCGAGCGCGCCGCGTACGGCCGCGAACCGGTGCATGCGATCCTCGACGCGGACTGTCTCTGCCACCTCGGTTTCGTCCGCGGCGGGGCGCCGGTCGTGCTGCCGGCCCTCTACGCGCGCGGCGCCGGCGAGGACACCGGACTCGCCGTGTGCCCGACCGTCACGCACGTGGACGGGCTCGTGCCGGCCCGGTCCGCCGCCCACCAGGTGCGCACCGGACGCTGATACAGGTCTCGCATGTCACCCTCCGTCACCGGAACGGCGTCGTTGAGGAGTTGCGCACATTGGTTCGGAGCAACGTGACTTGACGTGGAGCGCGTCGGCCGGACCGGATCGGTCTTTCGGCTGCTGCGTCTCCTCATCAGCGCCTGCCGCGTTGCAGCACCGAGTCAAACTGCCGGCGCAGCCGGTGAGTCGCACCTCGGATGCGGGTGACAGGGGTCACGGCTGCCGTTCCGGGCGGCCGGAACACCCCGGATCCATGGGCTGTTTACACCACACAGGTGTCGGAAAAGGGATGTATGTCCCAAGGTCAGTCCCTCGGCTTGCAGCCAACCCCGCACCTCTCCTTCTTCCCGACTCTGCTGTAAGGATCGACTTCTGTGCCGTATGACATCGAAAAGCCGGACGAGCAGTGGCGCGCCGAACTGACTCCTTCCGAGTACCAGGTCCTGCGCCGCGCCGCCACGGAGACGCCTTTCACCGGCGAGTACACCGACACCAAAACGACAGGCGTCTACTCCTGCCGCGCCTGCGGCGCTGAACTGTTCACCTCCGCGGAAAAGTTCGACTCCGGCTGCGGCTGGCCCTCCTTCTACGACCCGAAGGACAGCGACGCAGTCGAACTGGCCGAAGACCGGTCCTACGGCATGGTGCAGACCGAGGTCCGCTGTGCTCGCTGCGGCTCTCACCTCGGGCACGTTTTCGAGGGAGAGGGCTTTGCCACCCCGACCGACCAGCGCTACTGCATCAACAGCATCTCGCTGCGTCTGACAACCGACGAGAGCTGATCATCACCTAGCGCGCTGTCGACGCACGCGCCGGGGAAGACATGCGTCCTCCTGGCCGACGGTCCGTTCTCCGCGTGTGCCGCCGGCCCCATCCAGTGCTCTGACCGGGATGGTTCGCCGGGTTGCCGGTCGTGGCGGTTGGATGTGCGGTGACGTCCGCTCGATCGTCGGGGGTGTGGTGGCAGAACCTGTCCGTGTGGGCAGGTTGACCGACCAGGACGGGCAGAAGCTGCAGCAGATCGTGCGCCGGGGCAGCACCAGTTCGGTGCGCTACCGGCGCGCGATGATGCTGCCGGCCTCGGCCGGCGGGAACCGGGTCCCGGTGATCGCGCAGCCGGTCCGGGCCGACGAGGTGTGCTTCACCCCGGCTTAACCCGTCCTGGGCCAACCCGATCGAGGCCCACCTCGGGCCACTCGCGGCAGTTCACCGTCGCCAACTCGCAACCACTGCAACCCCGCCGTCCAGACGTGCGCCCTGCATGCCTGCCTGCGTTGGCGCACCACCAACGCCGGCCATCGGGATGTCCTCGCGGGCCCAGCGCCGCGAGGACGCGTGCATCCGCAGGGAGAAGGGCCTTTCGCCGGGGCGGGCGACCGGCGAAAGTCGCGTGACCCTGCCCATGGCACCGGCGACACTGACGCCATGACCGGTTCTGCACGGCCTCAACTGCTTCGACCGCATGCCCTGAGGCCCAAAGACCTCGTGGTCATCGCATCGCTGTCCGGTCCGCTGCCGGCCGCTTACGAGCCCAACGTCGAGCAGACGGTGGTGGTGCTCGAGCGGATGGGATTCCGGGTGCACCGGGCTCCGCTACTCGAAGCAGGACGCCGCCATTGGTGGAGCGCGGCCACGCCGGCGGTCATCGCCGGGGAACTCAATGGTCTTCTGCGTGATCCTGAGGTGCGCGCGATCGTCGCGAGCCAGACGGCGCTCGGCTACCTTGACCTGATCGACGTCCAGGCGATCAGAGCCGACCCCAAGCCGATCCTCGGCTACAGCGACATCTCGCTGCTGCATCTCGTGCTCTACGCGCGCACGGGTCTGGTCGGGTTCCATGCCGACATGGCCGTCCCCGGCTTCGGCGGACACTGGCAGTCCGCGCCCGTGGCGCGCCAAGCGGAACTCGAGAAGCTCTACGCCAGGTTGCTGACCGGTACCGAGGCGATCGGAGCGCTGCCCGCGAGCCCGTCGTGGGAGTGCTGGCGTCCCGGTCGTGTGGAGGGTCGGCTGATCGGCGGGGTGATCAATCGCATCGTGCTGGCGCAGGCGACACGCTTCGCACTGCCGCTCCCATGGTTCGACGGTGCGGTGCTGTTCTGGGAGGAGATGGGCGGCACGGCATCGCATGTGTGGAGCTATCTGCAGGTGATGCGGCACTGCGGCATCCTCGACCGGATCTCCGGCATGGTCGTGGGCGTGCCGCGCGAGATCAGCGGACTCGAGCCCGGCGCCTCCCCTAGCCTGCCCGAGATCGTCCTCGACGTCCTCGGCGACCGTGACATCCCGGTCCTGGGCAACGTCGAGTTCGGGCACGCCGGGCCGAATCTGCCCATGCCGGTCGGTATCCGCGTCGGCCTCGATGCGCGGCAGCGGACGTTGTCGCTACTCGAACCGGCCGTGGGCCGCACGCGATGACGGGACCGGCCGGCCGAGCAGCGTGAACCAGTGGGCCGACGGCCCCCGGCAGCACCCCCGGGGCCAACACACGCTTCGGTGACCCCCGCCCTGAGCCGCTTGTCCGGCCTGCAAGCGGAGGAGCCACGAACACCTGCCGGCTCGTGTCGATCTGGAAGCTCAGCACCGGACGCCAGGGATCACCAACCCGGTGAACGCATGCGGTCACAGCACCAGCCAAGCCATCGCGCCCCGGCGGCCGATCACATCACATCCGTCATGGCCGACGACCACGCCATGGATCCGCACCGCGGGTGAGGGGCCGATGCCACGGGGAGGCATCCGGGGTGGACGGTGAGACGCCGGGCGTCGGGCCGCAGGAAGTCAGCCGCGTCCGCTCGCGCATCGAAGAGGCGACGCAGTGTGCCGAGAAGTTCCCAGCGGTGGAACCGGAACGCTGTTCGAGGGCGCTGCGGACGTCGCTCGCCGAACCGGGTGTGCTGTCCTCGCAGGTGCTCCGGGCCTCCTGCACGTCACCGCTGGACGGGGGAAAGCACCTCCGTTCCGTCCCTTCCCACCTGTGCCCGGTCAATGGGCCCGCCCACCCGGCAGCCACACGCTTCTCCCAGGGCTGACCCGGCGGGCCATTGCGGCACGGTGCTGTTCGCCGGCGGGCACAACGCCTGTCAACTGGGCTGCAGTATGCGCCGGCGGCGAATGGGCCGCACGGAAGGGGTTCACGTGACGCCAGGGACCAGTACGCCCGGTCCCATCAGGACGTGGGACCAGCGGTGCCCGCAAAGGAACACAACCACTGCGACCCGTGGAAACCCCGGGAATTGCCGCCCGGTGAAGCATTTTCCGATCAAGAAAACACCTTTGGCAATAGTTAAATTTGCAAGCGTTGCTTGCACCAAAGTTAAATGCCACGTACCTTTTCGGTGTGGGTCGGAGCCGACTGCAATCGGCTGACCCCCTGCCCGATCTCATGTGCCCGTTGTGGCAGCCGGGCTGTACGCGCCGCTGTGCCGGCGCCCTCACATCGATGAACACGCGGCGCACCGAGTGCTGCCGTTTCACCTGTCAGGAATCGCTGTCGGAAGGACATCTCCATGGACCTGAAGCTCGAAATGATCGTCCTTCCGTCTCCGGCAACGGCTGGGTGCTCCAGGACGTGAAGAAGCGGCTCCCCGGCCGCTGACTTCGCCCCGTCCGCCCCACCACCCGGCGCCGGACCGGGCTGTGCGGCCGGCCGCCGGTCCCGCCTGATACGGCACCGGCACAGCCTGACGGAACGGTGCACGGCCCCGGTTCTCCCGGCAGGTGCCGGATGCCTGCGGGGCGCGGCCGACCGGCACGCTCCCCCACGCCCCCCGGCAGGCGGCACGGAGGCCCGTCGAGGGGCCGCCCGCCCCGCCCTTTCCGCTGCAGGCGCCCGTGAGCGCCGTGCCGGCAGTCATCCGGGCCTGCACCAGCTTGACCCCAGTCCCCCCACACCCGTACGGAGCAGTGATGAACGAGACCACCCGCACCTACGACGTGATCGTCATCGGCGCGGGGCCGGTGGGCGAGAACGTGGCCGAACGCGCTCGCGCCGCCGGGCTGAGCACCGTGATCGTGGAGCGTGAACTGCCGGGCGGCGAGTGCTCCTTTGGGGCCTTCGACCCCGGCAAGGCGCTGCTGCGCCCGGTGGTGGCGCAGGCCGACGCACGCCGGGTGCCGGGGCTTGGTCGGGCGGTCGCCGGGCCGCTGGACGCCGGGGCGGTCCTGGCTCACCGCGACAAGATGGCCTCCTGCTGGAAGGACGAGGACCAGGCCGGCTGGCTGGAGTCGGTGTCCGTCGATCTGATCCGCGGCCACGGCCGGCTCGACGGCCCCCGAACGGTCCGCGTCCAGACTGCCGGCGGGGATGCGATCACGCTCTCGGCGCGGCACGCCGTGGCCTTGGCCACCGGCACCCACGCGGCTGTGCCGGCGGTTCCCGGCCTGGACACCGTCCGTGCGTGGACCAGCTGTGAGGCAACCAGCGCCGGCACGGTCCCCTCACGCCTGGCCATCGTCGGCGGCGGCGTGGTGGCCGTCGAGATGGCCACCGCCTGGCAGGCGCTCGGCTCCCAGGTGACCATGCTGGTTCTCGAGGACGGGCTGCTGCAGCGGATGGAATCCTTCGCCGGCCGGCTGGTGACCGACGGCCTGCGGGAGGCCGGCGTCGACGTCCGGTTCACCACCTGCGTGGCCCGCCTGGCGCGTGAGAACGGCGAGGTCCAGATCGCCCTTGCCGACGGCGGGCACCTGGTGGCGGACGAGATCCTGTTCGCCACCGGCCGCGCCCCCAACACCTGGGACCTGGGCCTGGAGACGATAGGCCTCACCCCGGGCGACTGGCTGAAGGTGGACGACACCTTCCGGGTGACCGGCGTCGCCGACGGCTGGTTGTACGC